>CALCCV010000693.1 GCA_937900305.1 uncultured Pseudobdellovibrionaceae bacterium
GTAAAACTGCTCGGCGCAATCATAGAAGTCGCAACTAACTCCAGAGGGCTGACAGTTCATCGATTGAGGTGCATCAATTTCTTCAGAGGCGACTCCGTCGGAACTGACAGCAGCGAATGCATTCGCCGCGCCAAAAATACAAAGTGAGAGGATCAAATACAATTTCATAGTTTATCAAATGTGCAATTGGAAGGCCAATATCCGGGGAGTCGACCTCAAATTCCAAAGAGTGTTTGTCGGCAGGCCAACTGGGGTTCTAATTTTTTTTGAGAGCCTTGTAAACTTTGGACGAAGAAGGCCGTCAAATGTCTAGGAATTCGACAGCTCAAAAATCATCGAGGGCCAAGTGGAAGGCTCAGGATGACGGCACAGATACTGCAAGTTTTTCTCATTCTGAGTGAAATCGCAAGGATTTTCGACCCTTATTGGTCTCAAAGTATCTTCATTTTAAAGGCAGATGTTTGATCATGAAATTTGATATCAAGATTTTCGCCATCTCTTTGTTTGTGGCCACTTTCAATCTGACATCAGCGCTGGCGTTGACGAAAGCCTCAACCGGTTCTGAATATTCAGTGAAGTTGAAATTGCTGCAAAATCAAATTCAGCAAATTCAAAAGCCTCAAGGTGAATGGGCCGGAATCAATGAGGGTGATCCTCGCTGGGATGTCATGTTCATGGTTTACACTGACACTCTTCACAAAGCGAAATTGAAATTTATCTCTGATGAGATATTGAATAAAGTTATTTCTGAAACGATATATCGGCTCAAAACTTTTCGAGGATTTCAGCCGAATGGATGGTCCTTGCACAGAGGCCTTCCGGTCGATGAAAAGCTCACTGGGAGTATTTTGTTAGCTCTTAATCATATAAATCCAGATTTAGTGAAACAAAACTTTCGTTCGCAACAGGCCTTCTACAAGAAACAGGGTTGGTCAGTCAGCGATATGAGCGTATTGGACCGAGTTTTGTTTCGGATGTTTAAGGCACCAGGTTACATTGCACTTCCTCCGACCATCAATACTGCGATGTTTGCTTTCACTCGGGATTCAGGCATCGTCAACATGTCGTCGCTTGGCTACTATCGGTGGGGTTTCATTGCTCTTAGCGTTTGGAATCTTTTTGATAACTATGTGACCTACAGGGGAACAAAATACTATCAGCAGCCGATCGCTCCGCTCACAGACAAAGACTTGGAGGCGAAGGGAGAGCTCGTGAGTTTTCCAGAGCGGACAAGTTCCATTGATCAAAGATTTTGGGCGCGGGAAGGTTTGATTTGGCTTCTGCAAAGGCCTCACGGGGATGGTAATCCTTCGCCAACGCTCATTGTTCAACAAGCCATTTTGGCTGCACACAGGTATGGCGTTCGAGATTTTAGCCCTGAACTTCAAGAGGGTTGGGAATATATGAACAACTTGCGATTTCCTATGCGAAACAATGCGAAGGTTTTTCAACCTTCAATTAGCCCGATCTGGGATACGGCGAGGGTACTGAGTGCTTTGGATCATGTTCCGACTTCGCTCAGAATCGATTCTCTTAAAAATCAAAAACCTGCTATGAAAAACGCAATCGAGTTTATTTTGAATCAACAAGATGTTGATGGTGGTGACTACCTAATGGCGAATCCAACCTTTAAGCCCGGAGGTTGGGGGTTTGCTTACGAAAGCCGAAAATATCCAGATTCGGATGATACAGCGATGGTGGTCGATGCTTTGCTTCCGCACGTTGGTGAAGACCAAAGAGTTCGAGAAGCCACTGGACGAGGAGTCGATTGGCTGCTGCAAATGCAGAATGAGGATGGCGGATTCCCAGCCTGGGATTACAATGCCACAGGTTTGATTGAGTTTGTTATTCAAAATACTAGCATTTTACCCAACACCTCTCTGGAGCCCCAGTCAGACGTTACTGCTCGGGTCCTGAGAGTGTTAAAGCGAGTAGATCAATCGAAGCTGGTCAAAGTTCCTTCGGTTGTTTTTGAGCGGGGTTGCTCGTTTTTGAAAAAATCAGCGGTCGATTCGAAGGTGGGTCATAAGCTTTGGAAGGGCACTTGGGCGGTTAATTTCCTTTACGGAACTAGCGAAGTTCTGACAACTCTTATGGAACTCAATTGTTTAGGTCCAAAAGATGTAGAGACTCATTTTTCCTGGCTTCAGCAGATTCAAAATTCGGATGGGGGCTGGGGAGAGTCAGTGGCTTCTTACCAGACCGCAGATTTTGCTCGAGGAAAATCTTCGGTGACTCAAACTTTAGGCGCTCTGCAGTTTTTGCTTTCTTATGAAAAACATCGATTACAAGAGAAGACTTCAAAACTCCCTTCGGCAACGAATATGATTAAGATGGGTGTCGATTCCTATCTCGCAAAGATTGACAGCAACGGCGATATACACGACGAGAACGAAGATGAATTCACAGCCTGTTATGCGTGTCCTTCACTCTTTGTCAGGTATGATCTGATTCCTTTGTACATGGGCACAGAAGTTCTCGGAAAATATCTGCAACTGTTGAGTCGCAAGGAGAAGAAATGAGAAATTCTGAAACTCGGGCTAGTTGCTTTTTGAACGTAATCGCTCTTGGTGCCTTTTCGACAGTGTTGATATTTGTCTCTATGTCACAGGCCGGATTTTTCGATAGAGAGGTTTCAAAGACGCAACTAGAAATAGTCCTTAATGGTGCTGCTTCCTTTTTAGATTCGACTCAAATTCGTGACAACGCTGGACGAGGTCAAAATATCAATGGTGAGTGGGCCAATTTCATCTATCCGTTGACCATCACCCCCTACGTTTTAAGGGATGATGACCGGTTGTTGATTCCTGACTCAAATATGTTTGTTACGGCCGCAATTTTGTATCCACTGTATTGGATTAATGACAAAGATGGAATTTTAGATCAGATGAGAACGTCTGCGCTGAAGAGTATCGAAACATATAAAAGATCAGAAGCCTTCAGTTTCTGGCCGCAGTACAGGAACACCAAATCTGGAAAAATTCTGGTAGGTCCTCTCAATTTTAGAGTTGATGAGGTGATTATTTCAAATTCAAAACCTGCTGCTTGGGCATCTAAAGTTCTCGGTCACTTCATGCCTTGGGTCGAGCAATGGATGACAGAGATCATGAATGCAGCGAAAAATCCTGAGCAAATGGCTTCATTCTTTAATGTACCTAATGATGCAGATGACACAGCGGTTGCAATGGGTTCCTTCGCAGTGAACGCGATTAGCAAAGGTGGCGGTCATGCTCCGGACCTCGCACCTCTCAACGTCATTACTAGATTTAGAGATATCAATCGCATTAAGCAAGATCCCCGAGATACGTGGACGCAAAAAAATTCCGGAGCTTTTTTGACTTGGTTGAAAGATGAAAATTTGCCGACTTTCGGTGATAGTCTGTCTGGCGTGATGCCGATGGGCGTGAACAATGTGGATTGTGTCGTCAATGCCAATGTTCTGTTTGCGCTCGCGATGAACGGCCAAAAAGAGGCCCCCGGATTTGTTGAAACAGCAAGTTACCTATCCAAGGTGGTTCAAGAAAGTCGTTGGCTTAAACAGTGCGCGCTTTATTACCCACAAGAATACACCTTTGCTTACTCTGTGACTAGAGCGTACCGAGATGCAGAAGCTCAAACTCCCGAGCTGGATGTTTCAATGAATCAACTCATGCGAGACTTGCTAGAAAAACAAACGACGTCGGGATCTTGGTTAAGCAAAGCCGACGGAACTGCGCATTACTCGACAGCCATGGCCCTCGTCGCTCTTTTGAATTTGGGAGAAGAGCGGGCTACGAAACTGAATTTAGCGAATCAGTACAGAGTGGCCCTCGAGCGAGGAATGGCTCTCTTGAATGTGGAAAAGAAAGTTCGCGGCTCGACTCGAGGCGATTTTCAAGTCAAAGGCTTTAGTTGGAGCCCAGGATTATTTTTTTCCGCAGAAGATTTACGATTGGGAGGCTGGCGATCAACTGCACTCTCAAATGCAATCGTCATAGAGGCAATTGCAAAGTACACAACCAACTACCACCAAAGCAGCATTGGTTTTCGCGAATGGATAAAGAAACCAAAAAATATCTTGGTGATCAAATTCAAAAAATAAAATTTAGCCCGTATTTGATTCTAGCGAGGGTTAGGAAATCGGTAGCGAGTGCTTCGTCCTGCGCCCAGCTTTTCAATGAGTCCCGACTTTAGCCCGTCTTGAAGTGAGATTGTAACTTGGGAAGCCGCCAGATTTAACACACTTGCGGCTTCGGTGGTGGTGAAAACGTTGAGGCCAAAGTGTTTTTGAAGTGTCGCCAGGCGCACGCTGGATCTCGATTTTGAGTTGATGTTCTCGGAAAACTTTCGGCGCACTCCAAATGCGGCGCCCAACCTCAGGCGTACCTCGGAATCTTTGGTGGAAATCAAATAGCCAAAGTTTTGAGTCTGCGAAATTTCGTTCGTTCTTTGAATAAGGTTGAAGATCCGATTTTTCGCCAAACTGAAATCATAAAACTCCCCTGGATAAAGTCGATGATAAGCTTCGCCCAATAGCACTGGCCTATAAAAATCCTCCGTGAGAAGATCTATCAACTTTAATATCAGACCTTCCAAAACGTATTTCGTGTCACAGCCTTCGACTTCTCCCGTTTCTAAATCCAAAATGAAGTGGAGGTGACCTTCATTTCTGGGAGCTCTTAGAACGAAGTGACTCGAGCCTTCTGGCGAAAAGTTCAGAAAGTCCTCTTCAATCTTTTTTCGATAGAGTGGATAGGGAGAGCCGAAGTAAACCTTGGTCATGAAGTAAGAGCTTTTAAAAACCTTCGCAAAAAAATAATCGCACTCCCGGATTCCATCCCAGTCTTTGAACTCCCAGGCTCTCCGCTTCAAAAGGTTAAAGTCTTCCTTTGTAACTTCTGAAGGTTGGGTCTGACATTTTTCAAAAAATTCTCGTTTGGCTATTTTAAATTGAAAAACCTCAGTGGGCAGATCATGTTCAGTTCTGAGCTCGGCCACCAAGTTGTGAGTGGATTCGAAGTGACCCTGCTTGGTCCAGAGCTGCATGATTAAATCTTGAATTGTAAGTTCTAAAGTTTTGTAACCACGATCTTGAATCAGGGCCGCTATTTCACCTAACAATCTCTTGGCCGACAGAAAATCTCCAGTCACGATGGTTGCTGCCGTGAGATTGATTTTTCCGACGGCCTGTTCGTAGCCCGACGAGAGAGTAATGAATTGCTCTAGGTGGGGGATGGCTTCGTCATATTTCCAAAGGCGAAAGAGTCCAAGGGCTTTGTAGAGATGCTTTCGGGGCACGATCTGGGCGTCGACGTCATCCAGCAATTGGGTGGATTCTGACAACGCTCCCACTTGGATCAGAGTCGCAGCGTATTCGGCCCGCTCTTCTTGACTCCATTCATTTCTGCGGTCGAAACGGAAACCTAAGATTTTTTTGAAAATCTGCAGAGCCTTTTGCGCCTTTCCCGCGCGGCGAAGACAGTGAAGGATTTTTGGCAAGTCTTGCCTTTGCAGTTTTTCATCAGCGAGTTGCTGTCGGATAAAAGTTTCCAAGTCCGCCCAGAGGCCGTGCCTGGCAAAATTCTCAATTTGATCAATCCAATTTTTGGCAGATCCCATTTTAAACTCTCTTGATAACCTTTACAGCGTGTCCAAGGTTTTGTTTTCACCGTGGCCTCCGGCCCACGTATCGTGAAAATTGAGACGGAAGTTGAAAGGCGAATGGTCTGGGTAGACCTTGTTTGGTCCAGCTCTTACCGGTTGACCTTTTCAAGCTCATTGATTTTTTGATTCAACATCTCGATTTTGGACTGGGTTTCGACGATTTCGTCAGACAGTTTTTTGATGTCACCAAGTGCAGAGAGTTGCTGTTGCCAATTGTTCAGTTCATTGACCAGAAGTTGATGCCGCTGCCTCAATTCGATTTGCTGATCGCGATTGAACTCTTTTGCGTCTTGATGGTCTTGTGCCAAGCTTAGGCTGACTGTGTTTGAATCATGGCCTACGGAACGTATTTGCGAATTCAAAATCTCTTTTTCGATCTGTAAATAAGGAATCTGTGACTCTAGATTTTGAATTTGCATTGCTAATTCTGGCGAGTTTGGCGCAGCTAAATTTGATGACTGGGCAGCTACGTTTTGCGAACGAGCCCATTGAAGCTGATTTTGGACAGCGAGCATTTGGGTATTGATGGTTTGAATTTGTCTCTCAAGTTCAGCGACTACATCGTTGTATTGAAACTTCTCCTGTCGCTGAAAGTTTTGTTCGATCTCACCGAGTAAAGAACTTTCGCGTTCAATGGACTTGAGCTCCGATTCGAGCTCAAGCTTCCGAGTTGTTAGGTCTTCGATGTTGTTGCGAATAAATTCGAAGGAACTTTGCCGCTCAATCAAAGCGGCAAGGCGTTGATCGTGAGTGGCTAATGAACCCCTGGCGGTTTGGAGTTCCGCAATCGAGTTTTCATAGAGATTCGGGTTGGCAGAATCCGCTGGGTCGGCCAGCTCTTTTAGGGGCACTGTGGAATTTGTTGCGGTCTTTGCGGAGAGAGTTTCGATCTGAAAATTGTCAGTTGCCAGTTTGGCGGGCGAGGCAGACGTCCCTTCGAAACTGCGCCAGCGCAGAATTGCCCCAGCCACAATCAGAACAAAGGAAGAACTCAAAATAAAGATATAGATCCATGTGGCTCGCTTCACAACTCATTGAGTAGCAAGATCATGGCCACCCAAAAGATCCCCCTTGTGGTCTTCTTAATTTGATTTAACTAAAGTGCCAAAAAAGAGGCTTTTTAGTTAAATGCATCTCACCTCCGCTTAGGCAGCGCGTTGACCTACTCGGTAAATTTAAATGAGCTATTTAAGGTTTTTTCAGTGGCATTTTGCAAGTAGGGTTTTATTTTTCGAAAAGTACGTCCATCAGCTGGAGTTACAAACGTAATTGCGGTGCCTTCACGACCTGCTCTGGCCGTGCGACCGATCCGATGAAGAAAGTCATCAGACTTATAAGGTAAATCAAAATTAACGACATGGTTGACATGGGCCACATCCAATCCGCGTGCGAGCAAATCGGTAGTGACCAAAATTTGAAGTCGCTGGTCTCTAAACTCACTCAAGACTCGGTTGCGATGGCCCGGATTCATATCACCGTGAATGAAGTCGGATGAAAACTTGTTGTGTGCTAGTAAACGACCGAGGGTGGTGCAACTCTCTTTGCTGTCGGCGAAAACGATGACTCCCCCCTTCATCACTTTCAGTTCGTCGAGCAGGCGATGTTCTTTTTGTGAACCCGATAGAAAAAACACTTTTTGTTCGAGGGTAGGGACAGGCGTTTCGGCGGCTTGAGAGCGAATCAAAATCGCATTTTCATTTAAAAACATTTTGGCAACGGGTTCGGCTCTAGGGCCAAAACTGGCAGCGAACATCATTGTCTGGCGGGTTCCACGCAATGTACTTTGCATGAATTTCAGCTGTGGCTCAAAACCCAGATCTAACATTCGGTCCGCTTCGTCGATGACCAAGATTTCGAGGCCCTTGAGAAGCAATTTGTTGTGTTGAAGATGGTCATTGATCCGACCGGGTGTCGCGACAATGATGCGGGGATTTTTTTTGAGTTGATTGGACTGGGTGGCGATAGTTACGCCCGGAACAGCCAGACACACTGTGATCTTGAGTTCTGCACAGATCGCCAACACAACCCAATGGACTTGTTCAGCGGTTTCGCGACTGGGGGACAATATCAATGCGCGCGCCTGGGGATTCTTTTCCAGTTTCGAGACCACCGCGAGTGCGTAGGCCAGGGTCTTTCCACTTCCCGTTTGCGCGACACCGATCAGGTCTTCGCCGGCGAGGCCAAGAGGGATGGATTCACTTTGAATTTGGGTCGGAGATACGAATTTGCCTTTTTCAAGCGCGGCCAGAAGGGTTGGTGAAAGGCCCATTTTTGAAAAGTCAGCGATTGCGGTTGCGGGATCATGTGTTTTCATGGGCAGAAAATAAGGGACAGATGTCATTTTGCCAACGAGACAATTCACAAAACCGAGAGCTTTTCTTCAACTCCTCCTCCGCCGTTTTTAAACGGACCGTGACTGAAATGATTTCAGCGGGTTGGAGGTTGCGAAGGCCATAAATTGATTTTAGTCGGACTTCCCAGGCACGTTAGGGTTTGCCGAAGCGGATCGAATTTTCCGGCTCAGCCCTAGGATTGCATCGGCGTAGTCTTTGCTGTTGTTGTAATGCATAAGTGCTAAGATGTGAGTTTTTGGCTTGGTTTTTTTCCATCCATTTTTTTTCAGGTAGTTTGCGACACTGAAGATAGCGTCTTCCGGTTTTTCCAAATCGGGAGTTTGGCCGGATTGCTGAGGTGTGGCCCACGAGACGTAACTGGACGGTAAAAACTGAGGAATGCCAAAAGCTCCTGAAAAAGAGCCACGTAAAGAGAGCGCAAAATTGCCCCTGCGGCGATAAATTTTTTGCAGAGCTGCCAGTTCTTTGAATGCCCATTCGGCTTTTGTTTTTGTGCGTGCCGGAATTTTCTTAAGATCGGCTTTAGAGGGACTCTCTGAAAATCGGGCGGGGCCTTCGTGCTTCAGATACTTGAGAACTTCGGGTCGGCGGGCTTGAATCAAGTGAAGATATACGCTTGGCACGTGAAAGGTTCCTGAGTTTTTTCCGAAGCGGGATTCGATCCACATGAGGCTAGCCACGACCGATCCAGGAACGCCATATTTTTTTTCGGCGCTGGCAAAGGTCTGCTTGTTTTCAGCGACAAAACTGTTGATGGCCATCACCGCCTCGTCTGTGACCTGGATGCCATGGTCATCTGATTTTCTCAAATACAGCAAGACATTGAGTTCCAGACAGTTTTTAAACTCCTCCGGCTCATAAGATTTTTGCAGAGCTTGGATGAAGCTCTTGGAAAATTTCTGGGCCTGCAGTTTTTTTTGCGCGTAAGACCAACTCGGCGAAATTTCTGCGGCCAGGCTGATAGCGGAAAAACTCGTAAAGAGACATAGAACGACAAAGACTCTCACTCAGCCATGATGCCATCGCCAATTTTAAAAAGATAATGGTCGAATGGCCAATTAATGAATGCTGATTTGTACCGGGTCGAGGGCATAGACGCCGGACTTCATTTTTTGAAGGCGTCCAATTTGTTTCGCAAATTTTATGACGTCATCACCGAGTGCTGTCTTGGCAGAAGCTCCCATCAGTTGCTCGGCGAATTGAGCGAATGGGTCATCGTTTTTTGGCCAGATCTCGATGCCATAGTCGTCGCCAATTTCGGCCAGCGCCGCCGCTTTTTGAATCGCCGCTGGCAAACCGCCAATTTCGTCAACCAAGCCCAACTCTTGGGCCTGTTCACCAGACCAAACACGACCTTCGGCGATTTCAGGCAAGGGCTGCTTCAGCTTGTCTTTGCGCCCATCGTTTACGACAGCGAGGAAGCGAGTGTAGATCTGATTGACTCCACCTTGGATAAATTTGGATTCAATCTCTTCCATTGGTCGATTCGCATTGCCGAGGTCTGAATGGGCGTTGGTCACGACCCGATCAAAATTAACGCCAGCTTTGTTTTTGAAAAACTTTTCGGTGTCCATCAAAATCCCGAAAACACCGATGGATCCCGTCAGAGTGTCGGCTTCTGAAAAAATGTATCGCGCAGCCACCCCGATGTAATATCCACCACTGGCGGCCACATTGCTAAAACTGGACACCAACGGTATTTTTTCATCGAGACTATTGAGCTCTGCCCACATGGTGTCTGAGGCCAGGGCGTCCCCACCGGGACTGTTCACACGCAAAACCACCGCTTTGATGGTGTCGTCTTCTTCAATTTCTCTCAAAGTTTCTTTGAAGGATTCAGAGCCAATATTTTCTTCGCCGCTTTCGCCACTGGTGATTTCCCCGTCCGCGATCAATACGGCGACCTTGTTTTTAGCGGTCAGATTTTTTTTCTTGGTGGTATTTGATTTCATATATTCATGGAGAGTGACTAAATTGAGTTGATCAGGATCTTTGATCTTCAAATCAGCCTCTAGCTTTTGCATCAGTTGATGTTCGTACATCAGATGGCCGACCAAACCCTTTTCTTGGGCCGTCTTCGACGAATCAACTTCTAACCCTGAAGCAATTTGATCCAAATCGCCTGGTTCCAATTTCAGCGAAGCCCCAATCTCTTTCTTTGTGTGCGACCAGATGCTGTCTAAGAGCGCTTGATATTGGAATCTATTTTCGTCGCTCATTTTATCTAGTATGAGCGGTTCAATTGCTGATTTAAATTTACCAACTCTAAAAATTCGCGGAGTGACTTCGAGTTTGTCGAGCAGGCCTTTCAAAAACATGGGTGTGGAAGACAGTCCATTGAACTCTACCGATCCATTGGGTTGAATCGCGAGCGTATCGGCAATCGAAGCTAGGTACAAAGTTTGTTCATCATAGGAATCGGCATACACTGCGACAAACTTGCCGCTCTTTTTAAATTCACTGATCGAGCGGCGAAGAGACGTCATTCCGGCCCATCCTCCTTCGAGGGATCCGATTTTGATGTACAGGCCCTTGACCCTCGGATCCTCTTGGGCGGACTCGAGGGCTTCATTGACGTCATAGATACCGATGTCCTGATAGTTCGACCAAAAAGGTTTTGCAAAGGGGAGGTCAAACCGAATGGGCGAAGCTTTTTCAACCAAACGTCCGTGTAAGTCTAAGTGTAAAACCGTTGAATCGCTGACTTTGTTAGTTGGCTCCTGGTTTTCAAAAATGACGGCGCCCACAATGGCCGAAAAGATAAAAAACAAAATAAGACTTCCAACAACAGTTCCGACGATGGTGGCGAACATGGTTTTCAAAAAACTTTTCATAAATTGGCTCCATAATTGAACCAAATGATGACAGTCACAGACACCAAGTCAAGTCACAGCTGAAGGTGCTGACGGCAATTTGGCCTGAAATTGACACGGTCGTCCCAACTCGTCTCAGTGCAAATCCAAAAAATTGAAATCAATTTTGCGCTAGTTTTGCGAGATCCATTTTTCTCAGGCTGGGTGAAAGATACGCGATCACACCCACTGTACAAATGCACAGAGCTCCGCCCAAATAGACGGCTGGGACCGTGCCCAAGAGTTTTGCGGCGATTCCCGATTCGAGCTCGCCAATCTCATTTGAAGAGCCGATGAAGATGGAGTTCACGGCAGAAATTTTTCCGCGCATGTGATCAGGCGAAGTGAGTTGGACCGCTGCCGATCGGATCACCATACTGATGCTATCGAACCCTCCCGAGAGGCCGAGGGCTAGGATGGAAAGGTAAAAGTTTGTGCTGAGCCCAAAGACAAGAATACAAACGCCAAACCCCGTCACAGCGCTGAGGAGCCACTTTCCGGTGCGAAATCCCGTGGTCCGCGACAGATACAAACTCATTGCCGTTGCACCAATGGCGGGCGCTGCCCGAAGAGCCCCGAGGCCCTTTGGACCCACAAAGAGAATGTCTTCAGCAAAGATCGGGAGGAGCGCCGTCACGCCGCCGAACAATACGGAAATCATATCCAACGACAGCGCTGGAAAGAGAATCGGGTGTTTAAATACAAATCGACCGCCCGATAAAAACTCATCCTTGATCGACGCGTGTTGATTGCGGGATTCCGGCGCAGGAATGTCTTTGCGAATGAGAATCATCGCGAAGCTCGCGGCTAATAAAAACAAACACACCAAAGTCGAAGACGTGATCGCGCCAAAAAATCCAAACACCAATCCGCCAAAAGCAGGGCCTGCGATGCGCGCGACTTGCATCGCCGAACTCGACATGGCGGTCGCCTGCATCAGTGAACTGCGCTCAACCAGCCGGGGGATTGCGGCAAAAATGGCGGGTTGAGAAAACGATCTCGCGGTGCCCGTCAAAAAAGCCGCGAAGTAAAGGAGGCCTGCCTGAAGCGTTAGCGAAAAATGGGTTTCGAAGATGTGCTCCACCAAAACGACAAGGCCCGACAGAAGACTCACGTACATCACTCGCCGATACACAATCAGTGGCCTTTTGCGATCCACTAAATAACCAGCGTAGAGGGCGAGACCAATGGCAGGAACGGCTTCGGCCAAGCCTATAAAGCCAAGATAGAGAGGATCTTTGAGAAGATCGTAAATCCGCCAGCCCAAAACAACGGCCTGCATTTGGACTGCGAATGTAAAAAGAAAACGAGCACACAGTAGTTTTCGAAAATCCGATGGCATGAAACGCAGTTTAACCTGATCTGCTGTGAAGTCAGGTCAATTTTGTTCAACTCACTTCAAAGTTTGTATCCACTCTTGTCGAGCTTGAACACCAGTTCCCGGATAGTCCGTAAAAACTCCATCGATACCGAGATTGAAGAATGTTTGAAACTCTTTGATCGGATCATCTTGGTAATTTTTTGCGAGAAGAGGCTTGTCGTTGCGAAATGTGTAAGCGTGAACAAGAAGTCCGGCCTTGTGCGCGCGCGCGATGAGGTCGGTGGGCGCAGTCAACTCTTTGCTAGCAGTCTGTGGAATGATTAGGTCTTTCCAGGGCCCGATTCCGTCAGCATAAGTCGCCACTTCGGCGAGACCTTCGTTAGTCATCATCTCAGAGTAAGTTTTTGATTTGCCAGCGGCAACTGTGTCAAACGGTGACTCTTTGCCTTCGTCGTACAGCTGAACTAGGCGCAATTGAGTTTTCGAGCGCAGATATTTCAAATTCGCAATTTCAAAAGATTGCAAAAAAATCGGATCTGTCTTTTTTCCGTACCCATAAGTTTTAAGAATTTTTAACAGCCGATCCTCAAGGGGCAAACCGATTTTTTGAAAGTAAGTGGGGTGTTTGGTTTCGATGTAGACACCAATCGGTCGGCCAAGACGTTTGCTCTCCTTTTTTGCCAAATCAAGCACGTCCTCTAACCGAATGATCTTGAATTTGTCGTTATTCGATTGGTTTCTTTGCGGCACGCGTTCGCGAGCTCTCAACTTTTGTATTTGTGCAAAAGTAAAATCTTCTGAGAAAAAACCTTCAACGGATTTGCCATCGATCGTCTTTGTTTTTTTCATTTTCGGAAAAATCACAGAGACATTGGTGGTTTCGGTGAGATTGTTTTCGTGGCGGGCGATCAAGACTCCATCTTTGGTTGGTACCAAGTCCGGTTCGATGAAATCGGCACCTCGTTCGATGGCCAGCTTGTACGATTCTAAAGTCTCTTCCGGCATTTCACCCGAGGCACCGCGATGACCAATGATGATCGGAGGCTGGCCCGTCAGAGTTTTTTCAGAGGCTGTGCCCGGAACCGCCACATTAGCGGAGGTCGTGGTCTCTGCCGATTTTTCGGCAGACGAAGAGCAGCTCGAAAGGTATGTGGCTGAGCCGATAGCGAGGACAGAACTAAAAACCAATTTGAGCGTGAAACGCATGGAAGCTCCTTGTGGAAGGGTGGCAATGTCCCGAAAGTTATCGCGGATGTTTTGGAGGTGTCACCGGATTCTTTGTATTGACTTCTTTCGACCGAGAAATATCAATGGCTTTTTTGGAGGTGCGCTGTGAATTGGCGTCTGTTGACTGCATGGAGTTGTGGCTTAGGTGTTGTCGGAATCTTGGTTACGACTTGGATTGTTCCGAAAGTGATCACTGTTTTATTTACGCCACCTGTGAGCTTTGGCACGAACTGTGAGCCGGCCGCGGCATGGGCGATCTCTTCGTTCATGAAGGCTCAGGGATTGGGGCTGGTGATCGGCATCGTGTTGGGTTTGATCATCGCATTTCGTAAGAAAAATAAAACCGTAACGGAATCC
>CALCCV010000694.1 GCA_937900305.1 uncultured Pseudobdellovibrionaceae bacterium
CTACACAGGCGAAGACACTCTTTCCCTACACGACGCTCTTCCGATCTATGCGTTGACGACTTCGCCGCTGGAGCTGAGAAAACCAAAAAGTTTTGGAATCAGTCCAGCTGAATCAGCGCAGGTCGCACCTTGCTCGCTCGCCACCGATCGATCAACGCCGGGAAAAGAGTATACAATTTCAATCTTTTCTTCGGCGAGTTGAATCGTCTTATTTTGTGCGGAGCCAATCAAAAACAGTTTCCCTAAATTTTCTGGGTTTGCGTTAAATGCCGATGACCAAGTGGGACAAGATTCACCTAGACCTACTAAAACAGCATAAAGCTCAAAAGTTCGTCCAGTCCCTTTTGAAACCTCTAGCGAAAGAACTCCGCCTTCTTCCACAAACCCCGTATATGTTCCTAAGGTTTTAGAGCAGGTCCCGGTCTCTACTGGCACATCGGCGGCCATTAAATTCAATCCGTAACAAACTTTTTGGTCTGTCGGCATCGCGGCCAAAATCCCATTGCCCTTGCCCATCAAAGTTGATGCTTTCGGCGCCATGAATTCAATCATCGACGACCCAGCGTCGCTTCCGCCAGAAGGTCTGGTGCAGCCAAGGAATTGGAGCACAAGGATGGCAAACAAAATTAGATTTCGAAATGGCCCCATAGTTTTCATACCCCTTCTTTTCGACAGATTTTTCAAACAACTTGACCAATGATTGGGTTTGTCCCATTTCTCAGCACGCCACCGCCTGTTACGTCTCATTGTGAGCTGGCGAACTAGGCCCATGTGGGCTAATACACACGGATGAATCAGATGAATGAAATGAATCAGAAAATTGAACGCTGCTACGACAGTCATGTTCACTGGCTCGGCACCGGTGACAACCTCACAATGGTTCCGCTCGCCCAGATGCAAGGCATAGAATCCCTTCGCTCTCTCTCGATCAAACCTGAATCTTTTCGGGATCGATGGCTTTTGGGATTTGGCTGGGATGAACATCGGTGGTTGCGGCCCGAGAGTGTCAATCGGCAGATGCTTGACGAAGTTTTTCCTGACCATCCCGTGTATTTTATTCGGGCCGATTCGCATGCGGCCTGGCTCAACACTCTGGCACTGAAAGAGCTGGAATTTTGGCATCCACGTGGCGAGGGACCACATTCGTCGCTCGAAGAGTTCATTCCGCGAGCCGACGATGGCTGGCCCCGCGGACTGTTGCTTGAAAAAGCGAAATTTCACGCCGGCACCCTTTTACCAGAGCCCACCGTCTCGCAATGCAAAGCTCTTTTGACAAATGCGACTCGCACTTTTCACCGCGCAGGTTTCACTCACATCCGCGATATGACCTGCAGCGCTCGCCAGTGGGAGGCGGCGACATCCCTCGATTTCGCCGGAGAACTGCAACTGGCCGTCCTGCAGAACTTTCATGTTTACAACAGCGCCGAATTGCCCAAAATTCTCGAGCTGGCCCGCACGGCAAAACTCAACCAGAGCCCAAACCTTCGCGTGAAGGGAATCAAAATTTTTTACGATGGCAGTCTAGGAAGTGAAACGGCCTACCTGAGCCAGTGCTACTGCGGCCGAAATCACCGCGGCCAGATCGTCTATTCTGAACAAGAGATTCGCGAAATGGTGCTCGAATCTTGGTCGGCTGGATTTGAAGTTTGCGTTCACACAATTGGAGATCAAGCCGCCGATGACATCGTCAACCTTTTGCAAAAAATGAAAGTCCATGGTCACCAAGGATCCACACACTTAGAACACGTCGAAATCTTGCGTCCTGATACGATCGCAAAGATGCGCGACCTGTCACTCACCTGTCATCTGCAGCCTTGTCATTGGCTCAGTGACAAGAATTGGCTCGCCGAAAAACTGGGTTCGCTCTTTCCCCATGTTTTCCCATGGGCAGCACTAGAAAACGCGGGAGTTCCCATTTTTTTTGGCAGCGACAGTCCCATCGAGCCACCGTCTGTCATCAACAACATTCAGGCCGTCGCCGAACTCGCTCTTCAAGGAATTTCAAGGCCGCGCCAAAACTCAACCCACTATCAAATTTGCCCGGAGCCCCAGTTAGCCGAAGGGTCCTACACGGTCTTCGAGAACGGTCGGGTGAAAGACCTATTTTTCGCGGGCCAAAGGATCGAACTGTGAAGCCGACTCAAAAACCGCTTCTTCGCGGCTACATTCACCAAGAGGCCTTTTTTGTTTCGTTGGGGATGTGCACACTGCTCGTGGTGAAAAGTTCGACTTCCCGATCGCTAGTGGCTAGTTTAGTGTATTCGTTTGGGCTGCTCTTTTTGTTTGGCGTCAGTGCGTTTTATCATCGTCCACACTGGCAGCCTGGCGCACGCGCATGGATGAAACGCCTGGATCATTCAGCGATCTTCGTTTTGATTGCATCGACATTCACCCCAGTCTGCTTACTGGCTTTAGGGAGTGAAGATGGTCGCAAGCTCTTGCTGGCAATTTGGATCGCCGCCATTTGCGGAATTTTTCAATCTGTTTTTTGGGTCAAAGCTCCAAAGTGGTTCACCGCACTTGTCTGTGTCATCGTCGGATGGTTTGCCATTCCTTATCTCGGGGCACTCAAAATTTCGTTGGGCTCGTTGAATCTCATTCTGCTCGCCGCGGGCGGAGTGGCCTATACCGTGGGTGCACTGTTTTATGCGCTCAAACGTCCGCGTCTCAAGCCTGAGATTTTTGGCTACCACGAGTTATTTCATTTGCTCACGGTCGTAGGCGCGGGACTTCACTTTGCCATTATTTATCAACTTATCAGCTAAAGGGAACTTATATGGACCATCCGCCTGATCCAAATGAAAAACCCAAGCGACGCCCCCGTTACAGCGGAAAGAATCCACGGAAGTTCCATGAAAAGTACAAGGAGTTAAATCCTGGGCGTTACGGTCAGCATTTAGAAAAAGTGCTTGAGCGGGGGGCCACACCCGTCGGCACTCACCGCCCGATTTGCGTCGAAGAGATATTGCGGATTCTCAACCCCCAAGCTGGCGAAACCGGTGTTGATGCCACCTTGGGCTTTGGGGGTCACAGTTCGCACATCTTGCCAAAACTCTTGCCAGGCGGTCGACTGGTGGCCCTTGACCAAGATCCCATCGAAAGACCAAAAGCGGAAGCGCGACTTCGTCAAAGCGGAGTTCCAGAATCAGCGCTGCTGATTGGCGGCATCAACTTCAGTGAAATGAAATCCTTTTTGCAGGTGTCACAAATCTCGAAAGTCGATTTCATCTTAGCGGATCTGGGAATTTCTTCGATGCAAATGGATGATCCCACCCGAGGATTTTCTTTCAAAGTTGAATCATCCTTAGATCTAAGAATGAATCCTCTGGTTGGAATCTCGGCGGCAGACCTATTGGCTCAAATTGGCGTGAACGAACTGGAAGCGATCCTAATTGAAAACTCTGACGAGCCCCGAGCCCGCGTCATTGCTAAGGCTCTGGTCGCCAAACGCCCTCGGTCGACGCTGCAAACCACACAGGTCCTGCGCGAAGTGATGGCCGGATTTTCAAAACAAACTCAAAATGAGCAAGGGGACACTCCCATCCGTCGGGTTTTTCAAGCTTTGAGAATTGCTGTTAACAATGAGTTTGGCTCTCTGGATCAGTTCCTGAACGACATTCCGGAGGTCCTGAATCCCGGTGGCCGAGTGGCCATCTTGTCATTTCATTCTGGGGAAGATCGACGAGTCAAAAAATCGTTTCAGGCTTTTGAACGCGCGAGGGTCTACAGAAAAGTTTCACCAGAGTTTCTAAGGCCGAGCCCCGAGGAGCAACGGAGCAATTCGCGCTCGAAATCGGCTAAACTTCGGTGGGCTGTGACTTAAGGCGAATTAAAAAGGATTTTAAATTCACTCGAGCTCCTGGCAACTCAAAATCTAAGGCCGGCAACAGCGAGTTGATTTCTAAATTTTGAATTTTAAGTGTCTTTTGCACAGATAAAATCGCTTTGTGAATATCTTGAATCAAAAAACCATCGAAGGTGGTCGAAAAAAGCAGTTCTCCATTTGCGCTCAAGCACGACAAACAGACCTTTAGCAAGGATTCTAACTCTGTTTTGATTTTAAAAATTTTCTTCTCGCGTTTTTGAAAAGACGGAGCATCGCAGACGATGACATCGAATTTGGATTGTTTGCTTTGGCTTTGATCTAAAAAAGTGATGCTGTCTCGACAGAAGAATTTAAATTTTTCAACGTCCAGGCCATTGAGTTCAAAATTCTTACGAGCCCAGTTCAACGCATTTTTACCCGCATCGATGGAGATCACATCAGAGGCACCACCTAAGGCGGCGGCAACACCGAATCCACCGTTATTCGCAAAAAGAATGACCACGGACTTGCCACGACTGTGGTCAGCCAGCCACTGCCGCTGGAGCCTGAGATGAACTGGCAAGCCCACCGAAAATCCCGAATCTGTGCGCAACTCAAAACGAATTTGATTTTCGTGCGCCACCCAGTCGGGGGTGACTGGCGTTGGCTGATGGGGTGGATAAATCGTCAACGGTGCCTCAGGAATCGATTTTGCTTTCTCGGAGACGAGCCGAACTGTCAACGGGCGTTGAAGGATGGCAGCGAATTTTGTAAAATTCTGGATCTCTCGATCGCCCCAATTTTCTCGGTACCAGTTCAAAACCAAAATTTTTCCAAAATGATCGATGGTGAAACCAGGATCTTCAGAAATTTGAATGTTATGAACCAAACGAAAACACTGGTCAGAACTCATCGCCGAGCCAAACAATCGCAGCCGTCGATCCATTTCGAACAAACATTTGGCCAAATCAGTCGTCTCAAGATATTCTAAATTTTCAAAATATACGGGCGCCTGAGAAGAAATCACCACACCGGTGGGAAATTCAATCTTTTGATTGTGAAGACACAGAAATGGAAACACCGCGCCTCCATACTTTGCATCTCCGAGAATTGGGATCTGTGCCGCATTGGCATGAATGCGAATCTGATGATTTCGTCCAGTCAGCGGTTTCGCTTGCCAAAGCTCCAAACCACCGGACCGCTTCAGACAACTGAGTTGAGTTTTTGCTTCGAGCTCGCGAGCTTTGTGAACAATTTTCTGATCGATCAAAAAGCTGTCCACTGTCGACTCTGATTTAGTTAAAAACCAGTACGTCTTATGAACTTTCCTCTGTAAAAAAAAGTCTGCATATTTTTTGGCAGACTCCACCGATTTACCGAAGATCATGACACCTGTTGTGGTTTGATCCAACCGATGAATGATGTGCAATCTCTGCCCACGTTGCTTTTCGTAAATCTCGATCAAACCGTCCTCGATGAAATCTGAGTGCTCAATCTTCGAGTCGTTCGTGTGAGCGTTGAAACCATAGGGCTTGTCGATGGCCAAGATGTCATCGTCTTCGAAAAGCACAGAGAGAAGGTAATCACTCAGCCGAATAAAATTCATTGCTGTGTCATGCTAGGGGCAGGGGCGAACTCTGTCAATTCGAGGATTTCGTTGATATCGAGAAAGAAACGAACTTGGGCTTTGCATAAGAAAAGCGATCGATTTGACAGGATCGGCGAATCTCCTACACTAGCCGGCTATGAATCAAGCTCTGAAACACTCATTTCTGCTGTGGCTGGTGATCTTTTGTTCAGCGGGCTTAGGAATTTGGTCGGTGAGAGCACCGAATCTATCGGCCAAGAATTTATCGGAAGCGAGCTCTCCGACGGCCGAACCTGCTTTCTCAATCGCTGGCGCAACTGAACAGTTGCGAGTTTTAACGCAATCTCCGCGATCCATCGGATCCCCGGGCCACAAAACCTCTCGCGAATACATTGTCGATCAGTTGAAAGCTCTAGGTTTAGTTGTGGAAATTCAAGAAACTGTAGCTGCAAACCATTTCGGTGGATGGATCAAAGCCGGGCGCGTCCGCAATATTGTGGCTCGAAAAAAAGGGTGGTCGAGCCAGGGCGCCATTCTCGCGGCGGCTCATTACGACTCGGTTACAAATGGCTTCGGCGCAGGAGATGACGGGGCCGGTGTCGTGACCTTGCTGGAATCAGCCCGTCAGCTGGCTCGGGTCAACTTGAAAAATGACCTTCTTTTTTTGTTCACTGATTTAGAGGAGGAAGGGTGCGTCGGAGCCACCGCATTTGCATTTGAACATCCATGGGCCAAAGGCGTGAAAGTCGCATTTAACTTTGAAGCCAGAGGCAGCGGCGGGCCGTCTGCGATGTTTGAAACTTCGGCGAACAACAGTTGGCTCATCTCGGAGTTTGCCAAATCGACTTCGCATCCCGTGGCCAATTCTTTCATCGCGGCGATGGCAAAAGTTTTGCCCAATGACACTGACTTTTCAATTTTTAAGCGGGCGGGATTTGCTGGACTCAACTTCGCATTTGCAGACCGTCTTCACCACTACCACAGCTTCTTGGACAACGCTGAAAATTTGGATCCCCGCAGTTTGGCCCATCACGGGGACTACGCGCTGAATCTCCTAGAGCACTTTGGCAATCTGGATTTGCCAGCTTCGATGGACACCAACAGCGTCTACTTTGATATCCTTGGTGCTGTTCTGGTTCACTATCCAACCCCCGTAAACTTTGTTTTGCTGGCACTTCTGATTTTTGCATTCTTGAAGTTAGCGATTCAAAAATCCTATGGCGATCAAAAAATCAATCATTTCCCTATCGCTCTGTTCGGGTCCTTTGCATTTTTGGGTCTTCAGATTGCCGCCATATTAGTCTCTACGGCAATGATGATGATCCTTTTTCAATTTCTACCGGGCCTACTCATTCTGGCCCACGCCAAGGTTTTTTTCGTGGCGATTTTTGGAGTGACCACCTCCCTGTATTTTCATTTTTTTCTAATGATCTCGACGAAAACTCGGTTCAAAGATTTTAGATTTGGAGTCTGGGCGACCTGGCTTTTGTTGGCGTTGGTTTGCTCCGTTTATGCACCCGGAATGGCGTACCTTTTTGAATGGCCGCTGGTTTTGGCGATGCTAATACATCTATTAGACCTTAAAATAGATCTTCAAAAAAATGAGAATTTGAAGTCGCACCAGCAAGTGATTCTAGTGTCACGATTCTCACTCACATTTTTGTTGTGCTTTTTCGCTGCAAACACAACGACCACACTGCTTATTCTCGACGGTGGTCTGACTCCAGCCGTTCCCATTGCATTTTACATTCTCTTCGCCGGGCTCATTTTTAACCCCATTCTCAAAAAAGATATTTTTAGCCAATCGATGTCTCGTGTTTTTTTCATCGGCGGCCTTTGCCTTTTTTTATATGGAATTGGCACATTTTCTTACGATGAAAAATCTCCGAAACCAAACTCTGTAATTTATGCGAGCGACTCCACCAGCGGAAAATCCTTTTGGGTCAGCTATTCAACGAAAACCGATGATTGGATTTCGCAGTTTTTTGAAAACTTCGAGAACACGCAGACTCTCCCCGCTTTCTTTTTGAGTGGGCGAGAAGTGCACGTTGCTCCCGCGCCCCATTGGAAAATTGAGGCACCGACCCTTCAAACGCTGAGTGAAAATAAAGGAGAAAATAGCCGCACATTGGAAATCCTCATTCAATCTCATCGACCCACAAGTTGTCTTGTGATCTGGGAAGACAGCGGTGTCAATATTGAGAATCTCACTATCGACGGTAAGTCGCCAATTCCGCTACTCCGCTTTTCTGCCGAATTAGATGAAAAATTTTGGCGATTCTTGACCGGAGATCACTCCACCACCAGATTTAAAATGCAATTCTGTGGTCTGGATGAAAAGGGTCTTCGTATGAAATTGACGTTACCCCTTCAACAAAAACTCCTGTTGAGGATCACCGACGAGAGCCTTGGATTTCCAGCCGACGCTCTTCCAGCAATAAAACCCAGAACTTCCAAAATGATTCCGTCGCAGTGGAGTGATCTGACTATGACCGCGGCGGCCTTCGAAATTTGAACCAACAGTCCATGAACCAGCAAAAGTCCCATCTAGCGACTGTACGTCCCACTGGTTAAGGAGTTCACGCCATTGAGATTGTAGGAATTGATCGGCGTCACCGTATTCATAGGTGAACCGAAAACATTGCGAATCGGTATGCCACCGGTGCTGATGTTGGCGACATTCGTAGAGGCCGCGTTGACAAATCCGCCTGTGCTATAACCCCACCCAGTTCCGTAACTGGATCCAATTGTTGAACCATAAGGTTGCGTATAAGGTAAAAATGAGTTACCAAAAATGCTGGAACTCAATCCACTCGCTCCACTCCACCCACTTCCACCACTCCAGCTGTTAGCCATATTAAAACCTCCCCCGCAGTTATTCCCCCATGTGGCGCCGTTGGCACCCCCGAGGGCTGAATTGACGGCGGCACCAAAATATCCCATGCCATACATAAATCCCGGAGTCGTGTTGTAAGTCGGAGCCCCCAGAGCGGCGTTGGCTTTGATCAGCTGCAAATTTTGCTGATTTCCAAAATACATCGCAAGGGCCCCGAGCGCGGTGTTGCCCAGAACCGAACCCCAGCGACTCGCCCCTTGCCCACGTTCACACTCTTCGCACAAACCGCCCTCGCTATCGGCGCGAGAGGTGGGACCGCCCTCTTCGCGATCTTCTTCGCGTTCAATGTCGCGCTCGACGGCCTTCAGATCTTTTTCCAACTTCTTTAGTTTTTTGTAGCCATCGCTCAAGGTGCCGATTGCCTCTTCGCAGGCCTCTTCATCAACCCCAAGATTGCGTTTCAGGTTGTTGTCGGAACAATCCTGCGTTCGCTCCTCGCCACCGTTGCGTAAGCGATTTAAAACTTTGTTAGCTGCTTCACTTTTAAAGTGATCCCCAAGGACTGCTTTGGGCTCCCTCAAGTCCTCTTTGAGGTCGTCAATTTTCTGCTCAAGATCTTCACGCTGCTTCTCTTTGCGATCGAGTTTCGAATTCTGAGTCGATCGGCTCGACGAAGAGCCGCTCCTGCCCACACCATTTGAAGCCAGCGAAAATGCCGGAGAAGTCGCTCCGCCCATCGACGGAAATCCCCCGATGCCACCGCCTGCGCAGCCAGACATTTGGCCCATCCCACCCATCCCCAGAGAGCCACCCCATCCTCCCGTCGCGCTGATTTGTCCCATCGGAGAATAGGCCATTCCCGACGCGAACGATTGGGCTTCCCCTGAAGTAGGAGCAAATACGCCCATCACCAAGCACAAAGCCAAGGGGCTCAACAGAATCTTAATTTTGCGATCATTGGTTTTCATGGGTTCCTCAATATCTTTTGGAGCTTCTCGTTCGACTTTAAATGAAGAGTGTGGTGGGAGAATGGAAAACAAGTGCGATAGTTTAGGGGCAATAGACCATCTGCGATTGTCCATTGTACAAGACATAGCCGGTGCAATTGCCACCGCTGCAAAGCACTGGCTGCAAACCATAATAACTTTGGTAATAAAAAGCACCGTAACACTGCTGTGCTGCTGAAGTTGAAGCGCTCGAACAATAGATGGCATTAACTGCTTGGCCTGCACTCGAGTAGCAAGATCCATTTTGCAGATAGTAGGAGCCCGAGCTTGCGCAGTAAGTGGAATCCACAATTTGACCCGTGCTGGAGTAGCAAGATCCTCCACTGAGCGAGAATCCCGAGCTCGAGCAGTTTGACGAGCTCACAGATATTCCATTGCGATCATAGCAAATACCACCGTTGTAGGTATAGCCAGTGGAGGTATTCAAACAGTAATTTAAATTTACATTAGTTCCCAGATTGGTGTTGCAGAGGCCGTTGCTCAGAGTGTATGTGGTGAGTGGGTCAGCGACCGCCGTGCTGTCATTGGATTTTTTATTACAGCCGATGGCGAAGAGTGCGACAAGAGCCAGGGTTAGTACTTTCATTTGAACCTCACGGTCAAAGTACCACCCAATTGTTACCAGAACGTGGAACAAACTGAATAAATAGGCTGTTTCTCCATTTTTCGGAGGCGAGGGCCTCCAGGGGCCCTTTGGCACACATCCCTTTCGCCCAACCTATCTCAGTACACCATTATTTAACTTTGCAGACGCCATCAGAAAGAGACTTCTTGGGCATAGCACTTTTGGCCACGCGGGGAATGTCAGACAAGATCAAACGCAACTTTCTGACGTCCGCTTCGTCTTTGATGTGACAAAAGCGATCTTGGTTATTTTGGTAGTAAATCTGTCCAGCAACGTTAAACAATCCATAAGATGTTTTCCCTTGCTTGTATTTGCGATCACAAGCGCCATCATAAGTGGACTCATTGCCAAACGTCGCCATTTGCATCAGACCGCCAGCGCTGTCACGACCAGTGATTTTTTTGAAGCTATGGAAATTTCGAAACCAACAAAAGTGTTTATTGTCGTTCTGATAATAGATGCCCGGGCCGACGATAAAAAGTCCGATGTAATTGGAACTGGGTGGCGCCAGAATAGTGGGCGGTTCAGGAATGGGAGCAATGGGACGAGTGATTTCTCCGCCAATAGGTAAAACTGGCGGAGCGATCGCACTTTGCTCAGCCCTGCCGCTCAAAGCACTCAAAGTGGTCAATGACAAAATCAGCAATTGAACTGTTTTAAATGATGTTTTCATGGTGCCCCCGCCTATCTTATTTTATTCCCCTCGAACAAGATCAGTTTTCCACAAAACTGATCTTCAAACTTCCTAGATTTTCAGGCGTCTCATATTGCAAATCCATGCAGAAAATTGTTTTGGTCAGTCATCGTCGCATTTTGAGAACCTGCGGTTATGGGGCCTGAAAAAATTCCC
>CALCCV010000695.1 GCA_937900305.1 uncultured Pseudobdellovibrionaceae bacterium
CGTGACTGGAGTTCAGACGTGTGCTCTTCCGATCTACGAACTTCTTCCCAAAATTTTGAAAACTGGCAATCTTCACCTGTCAGCGCAAATCGCCGACATTGGAAAATCTGAAAGTTTGATCGTCACAATCGGAACTCCGGTCGATGAGTTTTTAAATCCCACGGTGCGCCTGATGACTGAATGTTTTCAACAAATGCGACCTTATATGAGCAACGAACAGCTCGTCGTCCTTCGATCTACTGTTTATCCCGGCGTGACTGACTGGGTGGTTCGCTACTTTCAAGATCAAGACTTGCATTGCGATGTAGCCTTCTGTCCTGAACGAATTGTCCAAGGCTTTGCGCTCGAAGAGCTAAAATCTTTGCCACAAATTGTCAGTGGTTTCACCGCTCGCGCCGAACAACGGGCAGCAAAACTCTTCTCAACAATCGCACCTGAAATTGTTCGCGTAAAAACTTCTGAAGCCGAGCTAACGAAACTATTCAGCAATGCTTTTCGTTACATTCAGTTTGCCGTCACTAACCAGTTTTACATGATCTGTGAAGATGCCGGCATCGACTACAACAGAGTCATGGAAGCCATGAAGTTCAATTATCCGCGCATGAGAGACGTCCCCAAACCAGGTTTCGCCGCCGGCCCCTGTCTCTTTAAAGATACGATGCAACTGTCGGCCTTTTACCAAAATCAGTTTACCTTCGGAATGGATGCAGTTCAGGTTAACGAGGGTCTGCCACTCTTTTTAGTGAAGCGGCTTCAGAACGAACACAACTTACGAGAAAAAACAGTTGGTTTGCTAGGCATGGCCTTTAAGGCCGAAAGCGATGATCGGCGATCTTCGTTGAGCTACAAACTTAAAAAAGTTTTATCGACCCAAGCAAAAAAAGTTTTGACGACAGATCCATACGTCAATGACGATGCCTCACTCTTACCGATCGACGAGGTAGTTCAGAAAAGTGACATTCTCATCGTATGCACTCCTCACAAAGTTTATAAAAATTTGAGCTTTGGTGACAAAGTTGTCGTTGACGTCTGGAATTTTTATCCTGGCTTAAAGGATCAGCAAGCTTGATGCAGGACAAAGAAAAAGAAATTCTCCTTTTTGACCACCACGCCAAAGAAGACACCTACAATGTTTTTTCGGAAGCGACTAGCCTACGCATTCTTGAACAGTGCCTATCTGTTGCGGGGATTTCAAAAGCTTGCACCATAGCAGATCTAGGTTGTGGGTCAGGATTGTTTAGCAATATCCTGTTCGCGAAAGGGTTTGACGTCACTGGAGTTGACCTCAGCACGGGAATGATCAAATTGGCGCAAAAAAACTTTCCTCGCTGCAAGTTCGTCGTTGGCGATGTCGAGAAGTTGCCTTTCGCGGACGCGAGCTTTGATGCTGTTTTGCTGAGTGGCCTTCTTCATCATCTTCCGGATCCCAGCAAATGCGTGGCGGAGGTTTGGCGGATCTTGAGGCCTGGCGGAAGATTTACGGCTTTTGATCCCAATCGCGCCAATCCGTTCATGTATCTTTATCGCGATCGCTCTTCACCATTTTATAGCAACAAGGGCGTGACCGAAAATGAGCGTCCCGTTTTAGCCAAACGATTGGCCAACCAGTTTTCGCAGATGGGCTTTGAAGTGACCACGGGATTTCTCTCGGATCTTCAGTACCGTTATGTCGCGAGTCCCGTGATGCGAAAAGTTTTGCCGATCTATAATTGGTTGGATTCTTTTCTGTTTTCACCTGAGTTTTTGAAACAGCACCGAGCCTTCGTGATCACCGGTGGTCGCAAACCTCAGACACCGCAAGGCTGATGATGAGTACCAAGCTCAGGGTGGGAATTGTAGGGGCGGGTTTTGGGCAGAACGTGCATCTTCCGGCCTTTCGGCTTTTGCCCGATTGCGAAGTTGTGGCGCTCTTGGCATCGAGTTTTGAAAAAACCAAGGCGTTGGCGCAAAAGCTGAACATCCCAGAGGTATATGAAAGCTGGCAAGAGCTGCTAGAACAGGGTCGGCTCGACATCCTTTGCATTTCAACTTTGCCAGGCTTGCAGGCCGAAATTTTGGCCAAGGCCTTGATGATGAATTTGAAAATCGTCGCTGAAAAACCACTCACGCTCGCTTACGGTCAAGTGCCACCCTTGGATATCTTGTTTCAAGCGAAGTCACCTGCTATCGCGGTGGATTTTGAGTTCTTGGAATTGCCGATTTGGCAACGCACTCAGACTCTTTTGCGAGAGGGGCACATCGGCCAGATTCAACGGGCGGAAGTTCATTGGAGCATGATGACCTACGCCAACCGCCACAAATTGGATTCCTGGAAAACGCACACCCAGCAAGGTGGCGGAGCTTTGGCCGCCTTTGGTTCGCATGTGTTTTATTATCTGGAAGAGCTGCTGGGGCCGATTGCAAATTTGCAGGCGGTGATCACGAAAGATGTGCTGGACATGCGCGAGACAGACACCGCCGTGACGGTGAATGGTCGATGTGTGAATGGGGCAGAAATCGTGGTGCACATTGTGACCAACCGCGCGGTGGAGATTGAGCACCGGCTTGAGTTCAGCGGCACCAAAGGTCATTTGCGCTTAGTCAATCGCACCGACGATTATATGCAGGGTTTCGAGCTTTTATCGGCCGGACTCGAGGCCAGAAATTTTCAAATTTTGGAAGGCGCCTCTGCACTTCCGGGCAGTGTCAAAGATGGGCGCGTTTTTGCCGTTCACTCTTTGTTGGAGCGCTGGCTGCAAAAGTCTGATAAACCAATGTCGGCTAGGAGGGTTCCCGATTGGCGGGCCGGGTGCCGAGTGCAGCTTCTGTTAGAGTGCGCATTAAAGTCCAGCAGCACCAAGTGCCGAGTTGAGGTGCCCGAAACCCACTTGCACAAGAGCCCTGAAATAAAATGGACCTAGGAACACCGAACATATACTTCGAAGAACATTGCAGAGAAACTTTGAGAGGAGAGACATGAACAAACATTATTTAGTCACCGGAGGAACCGGGTTCATCGGGTCGGGTGTGGTGAAAGCGCTGTTGAAGGCCGGTCACAAGATCACCATTCTGGATGACAACTCTCGCGGGCGTCCTCGCCGCCTGGAAGGTTTTTTGAAAGACGTGCGCATGGTCGATGGCGATGTTCGCAATCCCCAAGATGTCATGCGAGCCACCGAAGGCGTCGATGGAGTCATGCACTTGGCTTACGTCAACGGCACCGAATTTTTTTATAGCAAGCCCGAGGTGGTTTTGGACGTTGGTGTGAAGGGCATGGTCAATATTTTGGATGCGTGCCTGCACCACAAGGTTAGGGAGTTGGTGCTCGCTTCAAGCTCTGAAGTTTATCAAACGCCACCGATGGTTCCAACTCCAGAGACGGTGCCGCTGATCGTTCCAGATCCCATGAACCCCAGGTACTCCTATGGCTCGGGAAAAATCATCAGCGAAATGATGACATTGCACTACGGAGCGAAATTCTTTGATCGGTCACTGATTTTTCGGCCGCACAATGTGTTCGGTGAAGACATGGGTTGGGAGCACGTCATTCCTCAGTTTGCCCTGCGGATGGGGGAGCTGACCCGCAAGCAAGAGTCTGGCACTTTGAAATTTCCAATTCAAGGCACCGGCAAAGAACAGCGATCATTTGTCTACATCGACGATTTTGTCGATGGCCTGATGACGATGATCAACCACGGTGAACATATGAACATTTACAACATCGGTACCAGCGAAGAAAAAACGATGGCCGACGTTGCCCACTTAGTCGGAAAGTGTTTTGATCGCACCATAGAGCTGGCTCCGGGGCCGGAAGCCAAGGGCGGGACTCAACGTCGATGTCCAGACATTACAAAACTCAGCGCTCTTGGCTACAAACCCAAATGGACGCTGGAGAAATCGTTGCCTAAAGTTGTGAAATGGTACGATGAAAATCGTGACAAGCGTCAGGAGAATGCATGAAATCGCGAGCGCAATTTAGTAAAACCGTCGAAGGTTGCCAGATCTGTAACAATCAACAGCTGAAATCGATCTTGTTTTTGGGATATCTGCCACCGGTGAATGAAATGGTTCCCGTCGGCTCCAAAATTGAAGAGCGGCCTTCGTTTCCAACTCAAGTCATGTTCTGCGAGCAGTGCAAATTGGTTCAGCTCGGTACGGCCGTGAACA
>CALCCV010000696.1 GCA_937900305.1 uncultured Pseudobdellovibrionaceae bacterium
TCTTGCGACGCCATCAGAGCCTCAAGGCCAGAGATGATGGCGATTTCTCTCAATGTAGCTCCATCGCAAAGTGGCACCGATGTGGGAATTGTCAGGACCTTCATTACGTCCGGGTGAAAATAGGTTCGATTCCCCAGTCGCGTGGGATGCGGCAGGCTTGTAACAGAAATTGCGTCGACTTGAGTGCGAAACATCTTAATCAGTTCAATCATGTAAGGAATCGAATAGCTCGCGCCGAATCTTTGAACTTCAAATAAAGATCCCCTATGTTGAAAACTGTAGTTCACCGTCTTCTCAGCACGTCCAAAACTGATGTCAGCGATTCGATACGAACTGGTCATAACCTCTCCAGAACGATGTTTCATAGTCTGGAAACTCCGAACACCAATTTTCTCCCAACCATCGGCGAGTTTCGCTTTCGTCCAAGCGCGGAAGGCGCAAAAGGTAACTGAGCTCTTCCTTAGGTAAACGGCCAACGCGACTGCCGAGCTCGCGATTCAAAATGTGTGGCAAGTTTTGCAGAAGTTTTATTTTTTTGTGAATGGCAAGGTGCCGGAGTGTGGCCGAGTACAGATCAGGCACAGGCAAACCATACTTGGGAATCAAATGCAAAGAGCGATTCCGTTCCGTTTTTTCATCGTGAAAAATTTCAAGACACCTGACAATTCCGGCGGCCGCTTGATTGACTGGCACCAACGGCAATCTTCGGTCTTCGCGACCCGGAAGTGGCAGCGCTCCGGGCAGTCTCTCAATCCAAGGTTTCAACTTCGCAAAAAGGTGGGGGCAATGATATGGGCCATCGATGCGCTCAATGACTCCGTTTACCGAGTCACCAACGACAACCCCCAAGCGAAGATTCAATCGGCGCAGAGGCCCCTCCCAATCGGTCACTAGCTTTTCAGCGAGAGCTTTGGTCCGGGCATAGTGATCAGGAAATGCACTCGTTAAATTGATATCTTCGGGTTCGACCTGGCGAGCCGAGCAATTGATGGTTACGGCCACAGAGCTAATGTTAATGAATATGGGAATTTCAATTTTCTGTGCCAGTGTCAGGGCGGTCTGGGTGCCCAGCACATTGTTTTTCATGGCGCGTTCTTCACCACTCTGTAAATCGTAAAGAGCGGCCATGTGCAAACAAACATCGAATGGGCCGATCGCATCTTTGGTATGAAAGGACTTCTGAATGCGAACATCATTCGTCAAATCAACTCCAGCGTCCCATAAGGTCAAATCACCTTTTATAAAGTGGACGTCGTTTGATGGGGTTTTATTTTGGCGAGACAAGGTCCAGACCGTGTGGCCTCGCGCCGTCAACAAAGGGACGACTGATTTTCCTAAAAATCCGGTTCCGCCAGTCACCAAAATTCGAAGAGAACGGGTTGATTTCACATCCTACGTATCGGCAGGTCCCGCGAAGACGGAGAGACTAGTCGGACAGACAGAGATGTCCAATTCATCGACACCTTCGTGCAAGATTTCGCCATCCCCAAAAAAGGTCAACTTGCGCTCACCTTGCCTACGAATTTTCAGATGGTCAGTTTCAAAACTCTTACTCCCGCCGAAAGTCGGGTTGTCACCCATCCGAATTTGCATTAGGTCGAGGTAGTCGTTGACCGAGCGGAAAGCTCCCATGACCAGAACATTGAAATGACCGTCATTGTTTTTTGTAAAAGGAGCCGTTCGAAACGACCTCCCAATTCGAGATTGGTTATTGATCATCACAAAAGGTGAAACCGTGCGAAATTCATTGCGATGATCTTGCAAACTGACATCCCAACCTTGGCGGTCCCAGGTCAACAAATTGTACGCGAGCATCGATTCATAGATCTTGGGGCCTTGATGACGAACCAGTGACAATGACTGTTTGAAAAAACCTTTCACCAACCGATTGGCTTTTTCACAAACCGTTCGGTCGTACAGCCAACCCCGAAACGAGTTCGCCAGACTCGCAGTGAATGCGGGAACACCCAATCCCCCATTTGTCAGCATGAATCGCATCTGATCTCCTGAGGTGATTTGCAAAACATCGACTTTGTGGCGATCTCCCTCCAACACGGCTCGCGCCGCTCGCTCGATCTTGGAAGGCAGGTTCAGTTCGGTGGCCAAATCATTCGCTGTCCCCGAGGAGACCAGCCCGATCGGTGGCAAATCCGCGCCCATTTTCAAATGCGCTCGCATCAAGGGGTCCACGGCCGAGTTGAGAGTTCCATCGCCACCGCAAAGAAGAAGAGCATCAGTGCCACGCGCCAGAATGGAGTTCAATTGAACATGAGACTCAGAAACAGTTTTGGGAGTGTGAAAATCCAGATGGCAGCGAAACAACGACTTTTCAATAGCCGAACGAAGGCGAGCTTCTTGAGCTCTGCCGGCCTGGGCATTGATAAGGACATCGACTCTCATGATTTCTCACTTCCCCAAAACGTCATCGCGATCGAGATCGCACTGCGCAGCTGACACTACGAGTTCGGTACACTACAATCTCAGTGCCAAGATTTTTTGAAGCCAAAAGGCACCTTGAACGTTTTTCGCCACTCCGCGAAGGCCCCCGGTCCTAAAATGGGTGTTAAGATTTTGTACAATCGGGAAAGAATTCTAAGGACGAGCAAAGAAATTCAACACCGGGGCGTTTTGAGCTACATTCTTTCGATCCTCACCAATGTCATACTGTCATCGTGAGTGAAGGGGAGTTCAAATGAAAGCCTGTGCACGAAATCTTGGAGTTTTCTTCACCTTCATTTTTTCTCTGACCCTGGGATTTTCTGGCACGGCCAGTGCCCGCCCCAAAGGTCCGCGCTGCTTCACACAGCACTTAGAGGATGCGATGGCTTTGAATGCCAAACGCAAGCCCATCTACTCTGAGCTCACTGATGAAGCCTCGGAACGCATTTCCAACACTTTGATTTCCAGCGAGTGGTTTTCAAAACAGCTCGCCCGAAGTGTCGAAAAAGACGCTCAACCTTTTGAGGACGCTGGTGTGGGAATTGTCTGCGATGCCTTTGTCTCGATGTCGAAGGTGCCCCCGTTTCAACAAAACACCGGATTACGCCACGACGAAAAACAGTATCAGGTCTTCGACACCGATGATTTAAAAGATCTGATTGAAGAACTGAACAAGGAGAATCGATTCACCGAGATTGTTGAAACCATAGAGATCAAGATTGCCGAATTGAAATCTCAACCTCAATTTCACTGCATGATTCGTCACGTTTTAGAAAGCATTCGCCGAATCGCCCACCAAGCGGATTCTCAAAATTCAAAGGCGAAAGCCCTTGGCTTGCCTTCCTCTCTTCCCATTTCGCGAAAGTTGATTGACCTGCACTTGCTGTCGTTTTCAATTTCAAAATATCTGGACAAGAGCGCGGTGAAAATTCAAGCCGCCGGAGTTCCCATCCTCTGTCAGGATGTGCCCCCGATCGGATTGGAGTGACGAATGGACGAAGCCCACTGAGGACTAAGATTCATTGAGCAAAATTCGAACTTCACCGCGACCCGCATCGATGCGCACTCGCATTCCCGTTTTCAATTTTTTCATCAGACCCCCACTGATCCCAACGATGGTGGGCAATCCCAACTCTCGAGCGACCACAGCAGAGTGAGAAAGCAAACTTCCACGCTCGATGAGCAGTCCTGTGCAGGACGGATACAGAGGAACCCAACCAGGATCCGTGCGCTCGGTGACCAAAATCTCTTGATGCAATCCCATGGCCTCTTCCGTATTGGTCACCACCCTGACGACGCCTTCCACAATTCCCGGACAGCAGGGAGTGCCAAGCAAAACATTGGGATCATCCGAAACGGGCTTTTCACCAGCCATCAGGTCATTTTGCAACAACACCGGCAAATAAAGCATCGCCACCCCAACTGGGCCAGTGGTCAGAAGTCGATCTGGAGGTGGTGGCGTTTTCAAAAACTCTGCGCTTTCGCGCCGGCGAAGCGCAACTAAATCTCGCGCCCTGAGCGTCAAGGAGCGGCCTTCGGCAAATGCAAATATCTCCTCAACGGAGAGATAGAAAATGTCTTTCGGGTTTTCGAGAACTTTCAATTCGGTGAACCGTTGACCTATAGCCCGAAAAATGTGGCGGGCGATGCCAAATATTTTGGTGCGAGCAAATCGCAAATTTTCTCGATTTTTAACGGCTCGCCGGGCTTGACGTAAAACCCAAAAATAAATTTTTTGGCGAATCGGATTCAAAACCTCCATTGCCTTTTCTTCAGCAGACTGGCGAATGGCCCTCTCGCGCTCTTCCATCTTACCAATCGAATAACTTTTTCCTTTCACGTAACTTTGCACAGAGTGAATGACAAAGCTTGGATCATCGTGCAGGTCATTTTCTTCAAGCTTCAGCTCGTTAATGCATCGAAAGCCATAGCGTTCGAGAAACTCCTTAAATTTTTCTCCGACGTCTCGCCACCGAGCCTCCGTCTCTGCCAAATCTTTCAATTGAATCCACAATTGATCCGGCGGCATGCTTAAAAATCGCTGGCGAAGATCGTCAGGACCCAAATCAATATGTTCGGCGATTCGCATCAGCATTTTTGTGGGCTCTGTGCTCTCCAGATCCCCTTCGCCGCACAGAAGATCATTTTGCAATGAGGCTCCAGCATCCCCTGGCGCCACCCACTTTTCGGTGAGTTTTTTTAGCAAACCAAAAAAAATCATACAAAGGTAATCGTTGATGATTGGCGCTTGCCAGCGCTTCAGGACATTGTCCTCCAAACCTTGATAATGGCGCAGCAACTCGTCAATCGACAACTCTGAAAACTTGGTTTTGCGAGAGTTTTGGTAGTTTCTTTCAAAATCCCTGCGAAAATCCCCAATGATCGAATCCATTCGACGAAATCTTTGCACGGTATTGTAAGTTAATTTAATTTTATCAAAAAAACTGTACTGTGGCGGATAATCCGCAAATTCAAAAACTCGAGCGACCTCAGGTTTGAGATTTTGCTTCACTCCCATCATCACTTCCATAAAGCCTTTGTTGCTTGAGGACCCCGGCAACATCAAGACCAGTTTGTACCAATTGATCAGATTGTAATACACCCGGCCTCGTATATAACCGAGCATGTTTCGATACATATCCTCGTGGCTAGCGATCATCTCATCCGGCACACCCATCATCTGACAAAACTGAATGTACACCTGGCGATAGGCATAGCTGGCAAACGAAAATGTGAGGGGACTCGTCACTCCGCTGTAGCTTTCAATGATGTTTGAGTTGTCCCACAACCGATTTTGGTCACCCAAAACTTTTTCAGAAAAAAATGGTGGAGGCGGAAATCCGGTGACAGGTCGAGTCTGCAAACAAAAGAGTTTCCCCTTTTCAAATCCCCACTCGATGTCCTGGGCTTGTCCTAGCGCCAATTCCAATTTCAAAGCGAGATCAGCGACCTCTTTCACCTGTGAATCCGTCAGCGAAGCCAACTCTTGTTGAGGGGTTG
>CALCCV010000697.1 GCA_937900305.1 uncultured Pseudobdellovibrionaceae bacterium
ATCACCGGTGGCGGTGACTTTCGATATCGAGTGTTACGGTGGCGCAGGGAATGTCTTGCAATCTCATTCTGGAAAAACCTTGCAGCCTAAGGCTTCTTCATCTTATGCCATTGCCACTCCAGATTCGGGGAAGTGTGCCGGCGGCACCGCTCCTTACATGACTTCGAATGACACCAATTCTAAAAAAATGTACCAGTGCAATGGTTCGGTCACTTACGCCAATGCCGGAAGTTTGTGTGGTGTGGGCAATAGCTTTTGTTTTCCAAAGAGTGGATATTTTTGCGGCTCTTCCGGGTTCTGGGTTAAAAAAGAAACTGGTTTGAAAATTAGCGTGGGATGCACTTATTCGGCTCTCCAAGCTGGAAATGCCCCCTACGTCGGAACCTATTGCGGCGGCAGTTCTCTAAGTCTCGACAATGGCGCTACGACCGTGGGTCCGGGCTTCGAAGGAGCCGAGACCGATTCGCGCGGAGCCGTCTGCTGTGAGTCTCCAGTTTCAGCAGGCATTTGCAAAGTGACAATCACTTCCACCGACGTCAATGCCGCCCTATCTTCACCGACATTTAAAGGTGGAAATCCATTCTAGAAAGTTCCCGCATCCGTTAGCTTCGAAATCAATTGATCTAACTTCCGGGCTTCTCCAGGCAGAGGTCCCCGCACCCATTCGGCGCGACGTTGAGCCTGACGTTTGATATAAGTTGAAAAAGCCTTTGCCCAAAAATCAGATTTTTTCGACAGACGGGTTAGCTCGTCAAATTTGAGTTTAGACCATTCGAACTCGCGGACCTCTAAGGACTCTCGAGACCAGCGGTCAAAGAGGAGCGAGGGTTCCCGGCTCAATCCAGTCAGAATGACGGGATTGAATCCGTCCATTTCTGGATAGTGGGTGACCACCAGGGTCTGGTGATCGTCACTCAGTAGGCCAATTTTTCGAAGTAGGTCAAAATAAGCGGAGGGGGCGCCTTCTTTCATCAACTCCGGTTGATTTTCAATACGAAGCAAGGCGACCTTCAAATCGTTGAGCGGTTTTTCAAGGCTGCGCGTCCATTCGGGATAGAGTTGAATCAAAGTGTCGACGTACCAGCTCCGCAGAAGCAAGCTGGCGTGCAAAAAAACTCGTCTGGGGAGTCGTCCTTGTTGCTGCTGCATATACGTCAATGGAAAATACAATCCGTCCACATCCAAAAGGTGCACACTGTTTTCGGGCAATAGCGACTCAAAATTACCGGCCAGTTCTCGATTTAAATGGCGGTTTCGATCTGATGAGATTGAAAATTTGTGGATCCCAAAAACCAAAATTCCTGCGCCGGCCGTGGCGAAAATAAAAGTTCGCGAAGATGGTTTCAGCATTGTTTCAAGTCGACGAAGAGTTGTCATCACGGTCCAACCCATCAGTCCCAAAAGCAGCAAAAAAAACAACCAATAGTAGTTTCCATACCACCAATCTAAAGACGCGACCGTCACCGGTGGCGAGTCTGGCACTGGGAAGTTGATCAGAAACGTCGAGAGCTCTCCGGTTGCCAACCACAGCATGCCGATGAGGATCAGCGCCCGCCAACTCCAGCGGCGAACAAGACTCACCAGCGCGGGCCCAGCCAAAAGCAAGAGCCACTGGAACTGTTGCCACAGCAATCGGTATTGGCGAAGCCATTGATCGGACCAAATGGCCCAATCGCGGTGAAGATCTAAAGTCCCCCGCTCCTGGCGAATGGCGACATCCCACAAAAGGGCCAGAGTTTTTGGAGAGCCCCAGTTAAAAAGTGGATCGCCATGAGCGGTGATCATTGACCACAGCCAAGGCGACAGCCCCACTGTCACTCCCGCGACGAAGAGCAAAACATCCTGACCAAAGAGTTTGGCAGTTTGCAATTTGGGTTGATCTTCTGCACGCCAGCTCACCAACCAAAAGAACAGCATCAGCGGAACAGAAAAATAATGACTGCAGACACTCAGACCCACAAAAATCGATTGAACGACGAGCTGGTATTTTCGGGCTCGGGGTCGCACTGGGGAATCCACTTTGAGCACATAGGAAAGGCACCACCACAGCGAGGCTAAGGTCAATAGAGCGTTCAATGAGTAGCGCTCGGCAAAGTGTGAAGCTCTGACCAAGACCGGAGAATTCAGATACATGGCCAGCCCGCCGATGGCGAAAAGCAGTCGACCGACGCTGGTGAAATTGTTTTTTGAGAAATCCGAAAACTTAGAAAAGGCTGTGTGCACTGATTCGATAATCGCCAGCAACAGAGTCAAACATCCGGCCATACAGATCGCCGCAAACAAATTGAGAACGTGGGCTGGATCGCCCGGAAAAACAAACTGCAAAAGATTTGCAATCAAACCATACAACGGATACCCGGGAGGATTTGGCAGTCCTCCCAAGCTGACGACAGTGGTTAAAACGGAACTGGGTCCTTGGCCAATTTCAGGACTGGCTCCGGCGACAAATACGACTGAAAAAATTAAAAAATGGGCCAGGTTGCTGAATCGAGCCCAGAGATTGTTCAACATAGTTCATCATTTCGACCTGACGTGCGCTAGTCAACATCCGATCAGATCGGATCGGATCTGATCGGAGTAGATCAGAACAGACTTGCGAATTCTGAGATCGCTGAGTCGACAAGATCTTGAATTTCACGTCGTTTCGATAACTCTGACCACGGGCCGGCTTCAAAGAGCTGATGCTTCTGGGCTTTTAGTTTTTCCAAAACGCGCTTTGCCGCCCTTTCGATTCGAGGTTCTACAATTTGCGTCAGCGACAAGAATGGAGTGGGTCCCGATGGAAAATTTCCGGGAGAGAGTCCGCAAAGACCCGAGATCATGCGATCGAGCATCCATCTGCGTTCTTTCACACTTTCTACGGCCCACCGAAAAAATGAATACGTGACCGGAAAATGGCGCGGGTTCAAAACGCGAGTCTGCCAAATCTCTTGCATTTTTTCTCGAACCAGAGCGCGCGCCACCAGTTCGACAAAATGACCGTTGTCTAGGGTGCCTATGATCACAAAGTCTTCGTGTTTTGAAAAATCATCTGGCATCAGAAGGTCTCGTTTTGCGCTCGATGTGTTGCCGAGAATTTCGAGGTTTGGCATAGTTTTCAGACTGTATCGTGAACGACCCCAGGACGCGGCAAGACCGGAGCGGCGATAGAGCAGAGCGACGGTCAGCGCACAGCTTAAAAAAACGCTCTGTGATTCGTCCATGTCGATATCAAAACCGTGCAATTCGTGCAGCAGGGTGAAACTTTCCCGAACCATTTTTTCTTGGTGGTTCGGGGTGACCTTGAGATTTCGAAAAACTTCAACGTAGGTGCTAAAGCAATTGCTCAAAAACACCTTCAAGGGCACCGCCCGAACTCCTTCGTGGTGGATCTCGACAACGGCTGGAAATTTTCGCCCATCACTTTCAAGGAGAACATACACGGCGGCATGGGCAAAACTTTGGCAACCTTCGACAAGAGTTGTGAAAATCCCGTCGGAGTGGCGAGATCGATTGCACAAGAGCACGTCGCCAGTTTGCAACTTGAGATTTCGATAATGCACTGTATTTCCAACTGTGGGATAGGCCGCGATCGAAAACTCAGACTGGCGAGCCCATTGTTTGAAAACAATCTTTCGACCATCCAATGCCATCCCGAAATTCCGGTCCGCTTCGGCTTGTTCGTCCAGCAAGAAAGTCCAATTATTAACTTCAGCAGCCTTCCGCGTGCGAGCTTTCCAGCGTTGGTATTGAAAACGTTGTTCGTGGTTGGGCCTGCCAAGCCGTAAGTAAGCCGCTTCGTGCTCGTCCATTGTGGTTTGTGAGTTTCGATCAATGTCTTTTAGGTATTTTGCCATGCGCCCTCAAATTTTCGCCAAAGCCTTGCTAGCTCTTCCGCCTCTCGGTGGGTCGGTTCTCGGTGCACACGCAAAATGCGGTCGCCCCCCAAGAGCAAGTTGTAATTGGATTCGACATGCAAGTGATGCAGATAGTGATTTCGAAAAATCCATTTCATGTATCGAGTTTTCGCTATAAGTTGCACGGGCCTTGGTGCCAAAGAAAGCAATTCGGGCTGATGAATAAATGGATGGATGTATTTGCTCATTAGCACGGGCAGAAAAGCCACGGTCAGGCTAGCTGCAAACGAGACCCGACCAAAGATCAAGGCGATGAAAAGTGGACCAGTCAAAAACGGAATCGCAAAAGGCAAAATGCCTTGCAATCCTTTGAGAGTGAGATTGTATTTTTCTCGCCAAATTAAATTTGCGAAATCCGTCGGAAATTCTTTTGCGATCCACCGATCAAGGGCGTGTTTTTCATTTTCGTTGCGAAACTGGGTCAGTACATCCTGCTGAAACGTATTTTCATGGTGGATGACGAAATGATGATAGTAGGCGCGTAAAAAAGGCGCAAAAAATCGTGGATATTTGAAATACAATTTCAATTGGTGAGCGTTTGGGTGACCAAAGATTCGGTGACCAAAAGATTCTGAAAGCGTCGCTGACAAAAGACCTAAGATCAGGCCCGTGAAAATTTCTATCACCAGATACCTCCCGTCTGAGAAGTGGTTTCGAGTTTGGCGCATGATCCCGCCATCGTTTTAATGGTGACCAGCACGCGCGGAAGGAGCTTTTCTTCTTTGTAAGGAATGCCAAAGTCGTGGCAAAGTTTTTTTAACTTAGGCCTTACGCGCTGACACTGCAGCAGTGTGGCATCTGGCCAAAGATGATGCTCAATTTGATAGTTCATTCCGCCGTACAAAAAATCAATGCGATCATTGCCAGTGGGAAAATTGATCGTTCCGACAATTTGGCGAAGATAAAATTCGGACTTGCCACGGGCCGCGGTTGAAAAAGTAAAGACATCGTCGCCGGTGTGGTTTGGGCCGATGGTGGCAAAACTATGAAAATTCGTGAAAATTTCAGCAAGCACTGAGTTTGCAAGTACACAGGTCGCGGCACCTGCTCCCAATGGCAAAAATAAAGACGGCAATATTGCAAATTTGAAAATAGAATAGGGCAGCAGTGATCCGATCCACAACTCCCGGCCTTCGGGAGTCAGAGGGTTCCAACTGTGCCAACCAATCCGATTGGTTTTTGAGAGTTTCTGATGATGTCGTGCTTCGGCGATCGTATTGGGTGCGTAGTAAAATGGTTTCCAGATGCAGGCCAGGACCACAGCCAAAAGATAGCGGATGGCGATGGGCATTTTCAAATTCCGAATTTTTTCGGCGTTTCGCCAAACGACGTCAGGATCTTTTTCAGTGCCCAAGTGATAATGATGAAGGACGTTAGATCGGAAGAGCGTCGT
>CALCCV010000698.1 GCA_937900305.1 uncultured Pseudobdellovibrionaceae bacterium
ACGATTCGCCGAAGCGATGGCCACCGACGCATTGTCGATGATTCGATTGATCACCATGTCAGTGACATCTTCTTTAATGGGCGTCGGATCTGTCGCCAGCTCGGCAATCTTCCAGGCCAGTTGATCTTTGCGATCTAATTTTTCTTTCGATGGATAAACACGCACGGTGTGCTTTTTCATTGGGTGAAGTCCTTTCTCGGTCACTCTCATTCAGAAGTGACCTGAAGCTATGCAAGAAGGTCTGCGGGGTCAAGGTCAGGAGAAGAGCAACAGAATCGAAAAGCTGCTCAATACGAAGGCGATACCAGTGGTCAAAGTTGGAATCTCATGAAACAGGACGATGGCAAACAGACTGGCTAACACCGGTTCGATGGTTTTGCCGCAGGTCATGAGATTCAGAGGCAGATGCGTCATGAGACGAGTCATCACAAAGTGACCACCATAAGTGGTGAGTCCAATGAGGATCGCGAGCGCAATCCAAACTCGAGACGGCAATGGCCACAAAAGAGCTTGGGTCGCAATGACGTCCGCCTGATTCGTGAAAAAACAGAGCGCCAAAAATAGCAAACCTGTCAACGTGTACATCCCCATTGCAAAAGGGAGGTTGTCGCAGCGCTGGCGAAGTCGTTTTCCAGTCAGCATGTACCCCGCAAACAAAAATGCCGAAAGCAGCGCTGAGGCGTCTCCACGCCAGGCTTCGGGTGCGACTTGAATTCGGTTCACGACGAGGACGGTGATTCCCGCAAGTCCCGAAAGATACGCGAGCATCAGTCGGCCCCGCACGGGCTCTTGATACCAGAAGTAAGCGCCCAGTGCGGTCCACAGAGGGTTCGTGCAAAACAGGATGAGGCAGTTGGCAATCGTCGTTGTTTGTGCGGCATAGAAGTACGTCACTAAGTGCGCGAAGAAAAAAAGGGTCGTGAAAAGCCACCACAAAAAATCGGTGCGCGTGCTCGGCCATCGCAAACTTTTACGATACCACCACGCCAATGGCATCAATCCAACTCCGGCTAAAAACAGGCGCCAAAAGCCAAGCGCGGGGATTGGCCACCCCGACCAGCGGGTGAAGACCGCCGAAAGCGAGAGACAAAATAGTGCCGAGAGATAGAGCAGAAGGTGCTTTTTCGAGATCGTTGACATGAGTTGGTGAGTTTAGTCCGACCCAGACTTCGCTGTCCATCCTCCTTCCACGGATCACCTCGGATATTCTTGCAGGACGTTAAGGTTTGGTTTTCAAGATCTTTTCCTCCATCATGTTGGCAAGAAAGAGGTCATCTATGAAAAGGAATTTAATCATCACGGCGATCAGCGCCCTTGCTGTTGTGTCGTTTGTAGCGTGCGAAAAGAAAACCAGCACAGAGTTGAAAACCGACGAACAAAAAGCCAGCTACGCCTTGGGCCAAAACATTGGTAAATCGTTGGTCGACCAAAAAGTCACTGTCGATGCAGACGTATTTGCAATGTCTTTGAAAGACGCCGCAAAAGGCGAAAGCAAGATGACAAAAGAAGAGATTCAAAAAGCCATGATGACTCTTCAAGAAATGGCGCAAAAGAAAACGGCTGAAGAGGGTGAAAAAAATAAAAAAGAAGGCTCTGAGTTTTTGGAAAAAAACAAAGCGGCTGCAGGTGTGAAAGTCACTGCTTCTGGTTTGCAATACAAAGTGGAAACCGAAGGGACTGGCAAACAACCTAAAAAAGAAGACATGGTAAAAGTTCATTACAAAGGCACTTTGATCAATGGGCAGCAGTTTGACTCTTCCTATGATCGCAACCAACCGGCTGAGTTTCCAGTTTCAGGTGTGATCCCTGGTTGGACCGAAGCTCTTCAATTGATGAAAGTGGGATCAAAGTACAAACTTTTCATTCCGGCTGAATTGGCGTACAAAGATTTTCCAAAGCCAGGCATCCCACCAAATTCAGTTTTGTTGTTTGATGTAGAGTTGCTCGAAGTCACCGCTAAAAAATAGGAATGAAATGACTCAGGATGTTTCAAGCTTCGACTTTCAAGTAGATCCGATTTTAAATTTCGAGAACTTGATGAAAGAGGCTGAAAACCTAGAGGTGGCCGAGCCCAACGCCATGAGCTTAGCCACGGTCAATCACGAAGGCCGCCCGCAAGTTCGGATTGTTCTTTTCAAAGGGATGATTCGAGGCGGGTTTTCTTTTTTCACAAACTATCTTTCGCCCAAAGGGCAGGCTTTGTTGGTTCATCCGGCGGCGAGTTTAAATTTCTTTTGGGCCCCCTTGGCCCGTCAAGTTCGAATCGAAGGGCAAGTGCATCCCCTCACGCGCGCCGAGGCGGAAGAGTATTTTCGCACGCGAGCTCGCTTGAGTCAGATTGGTGCATGGGCCTCTTTGCAATCGCAGAATCTCAGTGGCTTCGATGTTTTCCATCAGCGGGTGAAAGAGATGGAAACCAAATTTGCGGGCCGCGAAGTGCCTTGTCCTCCCAACTGGGGCGGCTTTCATCTCATTCCTCAGTCAATGGAATTCTGGTTTGGTCGCGATGGTCGCCTTCATGAGCGATATATTTTTGAACGCGAAAATCCTTATTCTCCTTGGCAGCGTTCTTTAAAGTTTCCTTAGTCCCACGGCAAATCCGCACAGACTCCTCTTTCCTAGACCTAAGTCAGTGTCTTCACAATTGAGTGGAGAATTGAAACGACATTCGCTATAAGGCTTGCAGCCTGAGGCGTGAGGCTTCGTCAGCGTATTTGGGAATTTGGAATTTTGGATTCTTAGAATTTTTAAGTTCTTGGGACTTTTAAGTTTTCGGGATTTCGGAGGACGTTCGGATGCTTTTTTATCTGCTGGGTTTTGTGGTGATGCTATTGATGGTGGTGGCCGAGAGACGCCAAACGGTCTGGCTCGTCATTGTTCGTGAAGACTTTGAATCTTTGGACAGTGATCTCGGCGACGACGTCGATAGGAATGATCTGGATGAATTGTTCATCAATCAAAAAATTTATCGAGGAGCCTACATTCGTGTGAAAGTTCCCAAAGGAAGATCTGTTTTGGTTAGCGATGCTCACCGGTCCCGGGTTTGGCTGAACTGCGTGGCTGATACATTTTTGGAGTGGCCTCAACCTGCTAAAGTTTTTCCACTGCGCCAAATGGTGCGTTGAGGGCAGCCGTGAAATCTAAACCCCGATTTTTTCGCTCGGCCAAACTCTGTCGCGAATGGCTTAAACAGAACGCCAAAAAAATGGATGAACTTTGGGTGGGTTTTTTCAAGGGATCTGAGAAACATCGAAACGGTTTGGATTACAAAGAGGCCGTGGACCAAATGCTTTGTTTTGGTTGGACGTTTGCGGTCATCAAATCCATAGACGAGGCTTCTTACGCCATTCGCTTTGTGCGACGAAAAGAAAAGAGTGCCTGGGGTCTCAAAAATCTCAAGCGCTTCGGCGAGCTCAAAAAGCTCG
>CALCCV010000699.1 GCA_937900305.1 uncultured Pseudobdellovibrionaceae bacterium
GCACGCGCCCACTAAAGCCACGAGTGTCGCCATGCCAAAACAAGCGAGTGCTGTGTAAATCAATCTCAAGGACCGCAAAAACATTCGACATTGAATATCTGCTCGCGATAGCTGCTTGCGCCAGTGCCCTTGCTGATCTCCCGAACTCTGACTCGAGTCTTTGAGATGGCCACCGATTTCACGTATGCGATCCATGCATCTGAGAACTCGATTGCTAGTGCTCAGAGCCATGATGCTTGTGGCATTGGTCAAAACTGCCGGGGCCGCGATAAAACTGGCGACGGCGAAAGGATTGTTTGCAATTGCGTCCATCATTCTCAACTCCGCGGATTTCAGGTAATTCAGTGTGTTGCACTTCGGTGATTTCGGTCTGGGATTCTTTTTGAGATTCTAATTCATCTCGCTCTTTTTTCAAAAACTTTTAAAAAATTTCGAGATTTGCCTAACGCTAGTATTTACTCCAGTATAACTCTTGATGTTAAAAAAACACCTTTCTCTCACTGTCCGCTGCCTCGAACTTGTTTGGCGAACGTCTCCATCGTTGCTGATCGCGTCGGTGCTGACGACGGCAGCCGCTTCGGGACTCACTCTCGCCATGGCTTACGTCGCCAAAGAAATCATCGACGCTGCTCAGGCCAGGTCGATTGTGACTGCAGGTTTTTGGGTCGCTTCAGAGCTAGGTTTGGTTCTGCTAAAAGATGGATTGCAACGACTGTCTGATTTGAGTCGGTCTGTGCTAGGAAACCGATTGGCCGTCTCCGTGCAAGAGCAGATTTTGCGTAAGGCCAGTGAAATGGACCTGGCCCAATTTGAAGATCCCAAAGTCGCCGACAAACTTCTTCAGGCCAATCGCGAGGCGTCTGCCCGCCCCGTTGCGATCCTTTCAAACACCCTTGAGTCATTGCGAAACATTCTAATGCTCGGTGGATACACCACGATCCTCGTCGCCTACAGCCCCTGGATGGCGATCGGAATTGCGCTGGCGGCTTTGCCCGCGGCTTTGATTGAAGCTCGCTTTTCACAGAAGGCTTTCGGAATTCAAAATCGACGTTCCCCCATTCGACGAAAATTGAACTACTTCGACTTTCTATTGACTCGGGACGCTCACGCCAAGGAACTCAAAGTTTTTTCATTGGGAAAATATTTTCTTAAACAGATCGGAAGAGCACACGTCTGAACTC
>CALCCV010000700.1 GCA_937900305.1 uncultured Pseudobdellovibrionaceae bacterium
ACGTGTGCTCTTCCGATCTAAAGTCGTCATAGTTAGGTGCAAAGTCCTGGCTCACTTCCGTTAAAAATGTGATTCCCCCGACGCTGTGAAAGCGCCACTCGAAATCTTCTCCACCGGCAGAAGCCAAGCGAGTGCCAAAACCCATGGCAGTCGAATAATTTTTTGTGATCTGATCTCGCAACTCTCTTTCACCTTCTGGAAATTGAGCACAGAGATAGGGATACAGAACCTCTTGACCATAAGAGTGGTAAGAAACCGAAATCCAAAATTTTTCGCTATCGCTCAATGCCATCATGGCTTGAGTTTCAGATTCAGACGCCGCAGAGGGGCCTGTGTAAACTTCTGATGTTGGATCTTGGCTAGTGGCACCGCACGCCTGATATTTGAACGGATAATTTCGATTCAAATCCACGCCATGAGTGCGAGCTCGATTTTTTCTCCACCAAGGATCTTGGGCAAAGACATAGTTATAACCATCGGGATTCACGATGGGGACCAACCAAATTTCATATTCGCTCACCCATTGCGAAGCTCTCGGATCGGAATTCTGATTTTCCAGGAGCCAGTGCGCAGTGTCCATGACAACGTAAGGCGTTTGCACTTCTCGAGCGTGATGGTTACCGACGAAAGCAATGCGCGGCTTATCCTGCTTGCGACTTGAATCCGATGAGATCCGCAAAGCTAAAATTTCCCGGCCTTCCTCAGTCTTAGGAATATGAAATTCCTCCATCAAGGAAACCAATTTGGCTTGTTGTGGGAACCGAGCTGCCAGTTGTCGCAGATCAGCTTCGATCGACGCTAAATCTTTAAAATCATCATCCACCACTCCGAAAAGAGGCGTGTTTCTCACTGGCCGAGCCGAAGGCACATAACCAAGAGCTGCCAATTCACTCATCGTCTGCGCCGAGCCCAAAAGATGAACCTCACCTTTGCTCTTATTAATTCCGAGAATATCAAAAGGACGTTGATTCTCTAGAGACTGTCGCAAAGCCGAAGGGTCATCCGAGTGCAAGGTAATAAAAAATTGATCCACTCTGGGACCAGCACTTCCGGAAGTCTGCAGCGCCACCAATGCAAAACACAACTGAGCAAATAAAATTAGTTTTCCAGTTAGTTTGGCGTTAGCCAAATTTCCAATTCTTTTGGCGCTAGCTACCCAAAACGATTTTGCTCTCATGAATTCCCCCTCGTGTGAGCTTGTAACCGAGAAGAGTGAATCATCGGAGTGCCGTTGTGGAAAGTTCTTTTTCTACGTTGGCTCGCTTCGAGCTCTAGTGTGTCATTAGAATTTCTTGGGTCTCATCACAACAATACTAGGTCAAAGCATTGGGCGAACCAACATCGCGCATGTCAATCAGCGCCTCGTGATTTTGTCCAGCTCTAGGATCTGTTCCGATGGGTTCGAGAGGCTGAACAGCAGGCCCGCAAATCACCTGGCCTTCCGCTGAAAATCTGGCTCCATGACACGGGCAATCCCATGACTTTTCCACAGAGTTCCAATGGACAATTCCACCTAGATGGGAGCAAACGGGTGACAACTCCGTGGTTTGCCCGCGATCGTTTTTATAAATTGCGACCTTCTGAAAACCCCGCCCAAGAACGGCTCCCTCGCCATAAGGAATGCGATCGATGTCTTCGCGTTCAGAACCGGTCAGATAATCAGCGTATTGAAAGGCCACATTCAAATTCTCTTTGAGAAAATTCATTGTCGAGCCCAGCGTCACTCGCGAAGGATCGTACAACTCTTGCCACAAGCTCTTTCGTCCCATGATCAAATCTGTCACTAACAGTCCCGCGATTGTACCTGTCGTGAGGCCATGACCGGAATCTCCTGTCGAAATATATATCGACTGATCACCTGGGTTTTTTCCGATGAAACCAATTCCATCTACGGGTTCAAAGATCTGCCCGGACCAATGGTGGACAAAAGAATCCAGGTGCGGAAAACGTTCACGTACCCAATTTTCCAAATTTTCAAATCTTTTTTGAGGCCGATCATCCTGGCCGGTCCGGTGATCTTCACCGCCGACGAGAAGGACGTCGAAGTCCGTAAAGGAATCCTGAGCTATCAGTCGCAAATAGTGATACGGCTCTGCCATATCCCAGACCAAACAATTGGCAAACGATCCCTTTGGAATCTTTGCACCAACAACGTAAGACCTATAGGCCGCTTGCTTCGTGTGAATCATAAAACGGTCGTTGATCGGCGTATTCGTCGCGACAACAACACTGTCTGCATTGACAAAGTTTCCGTCAGCCAACTCAACACGCGCCGGTTGACCCGTTTTCAGATCGCTGTCTAGAACATCTACCACTTTGTGATAAGTGTAAATGCGACCTCCCATCCTCTCGATCGCGTGAGCCAGGCCGTTGATGTACTTCACCGGATGAAATTGTCCTTGCTCAGGAAACTCCACAACCCCTTTCAACGGATATCTCCACCAGTCGAGGGTCGTTTGATGAACCAAACTTTGTCCAATCTGGTGGGATGCCGAAACTTCCTCCATGAGTTGGTCCCAGTGTCCCTTTGAATGCCCCTCTTCGCAAATCAAGTAGCCAGGCACCGTTGAAAAATCGCAACTTATGTTTTCATTAAGTGCAATGGACTGAATGTGCGCAATGGCATCGCGATGACTTTGAGCCAACAGCGCCGTCTTTTCTTGGCCGTGCAATTTGACCATCTGGGAAAAACGGTTATCAATGGCCCACGACAGATGGGCAGATGTTCGTCCCGTTTCGCCACCCCCGACAGGACCCATGTCCAAAATCACAACTGACTTGCCCTCTTTGCAAAGTTCATACGCCACCGTTAATCCGGTGATTCCCGCTCCGATCACACAAACATCCCAGAGCGCCTTTCTTTCACCATCGAGAGGATAAAATGGCGAAACCTCCATCCAATAAGATAGAGTGTCTCCCGAACGTGTTTTTTCATTTGTCATAAATCCTCCTCGTTCCTGGAGGTATTGTATCCCAAATTGGTGGTGAATCCCCGAGATCGAAACGGAATTTGTTAGGAGCCATAATTAAATTATGTCTCGTAGCAAATTCAGCCGACCGCTTGGACCGGTGGAGTCACCGCAGGAATTTCACGCAAACTCAAGATACTGACAACGTAGGCGTGACCACTTTTGCTGGTCAACTTGAGACCTTCTCCGCGCCATTGCGCAGTCAGGTCTGGAAGCGCTTCCCTTACTTTCACCGCGAGTTCCTCAGGTAAAACGATTTGCGAATTTTGGGACGGCAGCTGACGTTCAAAATCCAAGATGCGGGAAACATCGACAAACGAATTTGTTGCGCCGGCTTCGACCCAAGCAGGAACTTTTTGTTTTCCAATTTCTCGCCAGGCCGGTCGAATGGCACCTTCAACTAACGCACCTCGAAATTGAAATGAATCTAAATCAGCAAGTTCTGGAAACGAATCACTCAATCGGCGAGTTAAACTTAAAAGCGTTTCATCTAAGTTAAAAATGGCTTCCATGGCGTCTTGAACTCGGAAGGCTTCGCTTTCGAACCAGATCAGCAGAGCATCTCCTTCGGACTGAATCACCACGCCGCCAGATTTCTGCACTTCTTGCCAAATGTGAGAAATCACAAGGTGAACAAATGATCCTCCCTTGTTCAACTCAGCCCCCCGGCGAAACCACTTTTCAGAAGACTTGAGATCCATTGACAAGAGGTATCCTTGAACTTTATGAGGCAGCGAAGTCGAGCGATGATATTTTGAGACCGGAAAAGTTTCGCTCAATAGAACGCTCTGCCGATAATCCCGAGCCAAGAACGTGGCCCAGTAGCCCAAATGAAAAACCATCAAAAACCGAGACCAATGAATTTCCAATAGCGGCGTCTCGACGCTCTCACGAAAAAATAAAGTGGCCGTCACAATAAAGAAGAACGCCGAAATTACGAGCGATTCAATGCGCTTTTGGGTTAAGTAGTTTTTGCCACGAAGGTGCCGAAAAACTTGATGTAAGCAGATCGCGCCAGCCGCCAGCAACGCCAATGGCGTTATGTATTTCAGATAGCCCGAAAGATAGGTTCCTTGTCCCAAATCATCGGGACTGAGAATGACCAGGCCTATAAATGGAACCGCGGCAACCGGCCAGAGCCAGTAGGCTGCTCGACGAGAAACCCGCGCAATGCCCATTCCCAACTTCACAATCAAAACAGATTCGATCAAGACCAGGAAGGAAAAAATAGAGTAGGAGGTGTACATGCCGACAACACGCACCGCAGAGTCAACCGAGAACGCCGAAATCAAAGCCAATACGAAGGCCAATTGACCGGCCGAAAAATATTCATAGCCCTTGGCTTGGAAAAAGGCCGTCGAGAAAAAAATCAGACCCAACATAAAAAATAGTGAAAAGGCAATGAGATGGCGAGTGTAGCCGGTAAAAAGAGTGTAACGGAGAGCTCGGTCAGCGGTTGAACTTTTATAGAATCCACTGGGTAATGAAAAGTTAGGATCGTCAGCGGTGATCATACCTTCGTTGTGCGTGATCTGAATTGCCACAAAGAGATCCCGGTCTTGCAATAAACGATTTTGCGCCAGAGAGAGGTTGATGGGCAAATCTTGCTCGGAGTACCGCCCCTGAGTGGCCAATGCTCCGTCAATCCAAACTTCGTATTCGCCGAAAAAGGATCCCAAAATGAGCGACTGCGCACCAATCTTGGCGGCCTTTCTCAATTTTCGTTTGTCAATCAGAGCGCCAATCCAAAAGGACTTTCCCACGGCCTCTTTTGCACTTAAGGCATACTTCGGCTGAGAGCGATTTAGCTGACTATACAAGAGTCTAGGGTTTTTGATATTAGCAGGACAATTGGTTGGCTCTGAACTTGAGATGCAATCCGCGTCTTCATGAGGAGCCGGAAAGTAGGCCCGCCAATCACTCAGTTCAATCCCAATGTCTGGCTTTGAATATCGATCTTTTCCGATTTGGAATATCAACGCGACAAAAAATATCAAAGTCGATAGGCAAAGGATACGGATGAACCATCGATCGGTGCCTACCGTTTCGATTTCTAGCGAGCGTGATAAATTCAGCTGCGACCGAAGTTTGTTTGTCACATCTATTTTTCGGATTCACAGACTCACGCGAGAGTCCAATTGTCGGATTCAAATTTAAGATTCGGCGAGGTCTGGCTTGAGACGGTCCTTCCTAAGGCAAATTTGATTTCGACTTATTCGATCTTGCCTTCTTCCAGACCTTAACCTTCGTCCATTTCATTTTGAGCGGCCAAGAATGAGAAATGTTTGTGATTGAGTTCTTAAGGTGACGAAGAGATGATAAACTGACTAGGAATTGAGCGATAAAAAAGCTCCCGCAAGGAGGACTTTCTGGCACGTTTACTGCTTTTACTTTCGTTTTTAGTTTACTCTCACTCTTCATTTGGGCAGGCTACTTACGGAATTTTCATGGTGGTCAAAGGCGAAGTGAAGCTTGAAGGCCCGGGTAAACCTGCAACGACTACGAAAGTCGGCGGAAAAATTTTACCTGGTGAAACCGTAATTGCAGGAAAAGACTCTCGTGCCAAAATCGTGATGTCGGATCGAAATGTCATCAACGTATCGCCAGACACAAAAATGCAAATTGCGAAATATGAAAACAATTCCGCAACGGGTGTCAAAAATGTCGAGCTCAATTTGATCGAAGGAAAAGTACGCAACAACGTCGAACAGAAATATGACGGCGAAAAAAGCAAATTTATGATCAAAACTCCGACGGCCGTCGCCGGAGTTCGCGGAACTCAGTTTGTAACATCCTTCGATCCCCAGACCAAGCTCACTCAGATTGTGACGATGAAAGGTGCCGTTGCCCTAACGGCGATGGTCAACGGCAAGCCTTCTGGTGCCCCGGTGCTCGTCAAAAAAGGTGAAACCAGCTCTTTAGCTCAGGGCCAGGCTTCACCCGAGCCAGCAAAAGCTTTACCTAAGGAAGAGCTGAACAAAATTGATAAAGAGAGCACCCAGGGTCCGGCGAAAAAAGAGGAGTCTTCAACAGCCAGTGACTCCGGTGGCAAAGACGACAAAAAAGAAAAGGATGGCGAGTCAAAAGACGGTAAAGGCGATTCTAAATCCAAAGATGGATCCGGCGCTGACTCAAAGGATAGCAAGGGAGACGGCAAGGGCGATGCTAAGTCAGATGGTAAATCCGAAGACTCGAAATCTGGCGACTCTGGGTCAAAAAAATCGGAAAATCGAGAGCCCTCTTCTGAGCCTTCAATGATAGATGCAAAGGACATGGATACCAAAATTGTGAAAGAGATCGCACCACCCAATGCGCCCCCGCCAATTGCGCCACCTCCTCCGATTGTCACCGCACCACCTAAGGTCATTCCACCTTATCAGCCTCCACAACTACCAGAAGTTATAAAGAGATCAAAAGTGATTATCGTTCCGAAACCTGCAAACTAATATAGATAGACTATGAAAAATATTTTGATTTTCAACTTGTTGTTAGCAGCCCTATTTTTTCCTGCGTTTGGCCAAGAGGTTCAAGTTCTCAAAGGCCAGCCGGTATTTATTGAATTTCACGCCAAAGACGCGGGCGATGCGCCCACTCTTTTGGTCACGGAGAGACAAACCGGAAAGAAAGCGTTGGTGGTTTTGAAGCGGCAACCCGGCCACACTGACATCTGGTACAGCTTTCTGGTCATCCGCTTGGGGGATGACCTGCCTGGGCCACAGCTCTTGCAATTTCAAACTCGAGATGGAAAAGACCTTTTTCCCCATGCTTTTCAAACCAAAAAAGGCAACTTTGAATCGATGGCCGTCACTCTTTTCACGGACAGCCAAGAGCAACAAAATTTTTCGAAGGAATTTGAGCAAAGCCGAAAAGAAGAAGATCTGAAAAATGTGTCAGACCTTCAAAAATCTGCGAAAACTAAGGCCGACGCTCAACTTGGCGCAGAAGCGATGGAAGCTCTCAAACGCGAACGGCTTTTGCAAGAGCAAGAAAAACTCAGCAGCGCCGATCGAAAAAAGAAAAAGGCAGAAGCCGCAGCTGCTGCCAAACAGGCCACGGCCCTATACGAGAAAGGCCAGTACAAAAAAGCTGAAGTTTTTTATTCTAAAGCCAAGGATCTCGATCCAGAAAACGACAGCTTCTATTTTCAACACGGCGTCTGCCTCTATAAAATTGGCAAGTACAACCAATCACTTTCCGTTCTTTCACTCGCCGAAGGTGGCAATTTCAACAAGGCAGAATACGACTACTACATCGCCCTCAATCACATGAAATTGAAAGAATATGAAAGGGCACTTGAGGAGTTCAAAGAGCTTCGTGACGAAAATGATCCCAATTTGAGCCCGGTCGCCTCGTTTTTTGCAGGAAGCATTGAGTTTCAATATCAAAAATATCCAGAAGCAAAATCCAGTTTCGAATACACGATGGATAATTCCAAAGACCCAAAACTTGACAAAGAAGCTGAAAAAATGGTCGAAGAGATCGACCGGATTGAAACTTTTTTGGCCACGTCTAAGGAAATATTAAGTTATACCTTTAATCTGGGTTTGAGCTACGATGGCAACGTCTTGAACGTACCAAAACAAAATCAAACCACTGATACCGCCGGATACCGATCCAGTTATGGGGTCAATCTTCTGTTCCGTTTATTGCACTCGATGTCACAGGAACTTTCGCTGCAAGCCCTTTACAATGATATGTACAGCGTAGATACAAATTTAGCGGCTAACGCTAGCTTGCAATCGGCTGATGCGCAGATGACCCAGGCTTCCTTGCCCTACAAAACAAACTTTGCCGTCGGCAAAAAGGCCTTCGGAGTAAATCTGACACCCAGCTATTCTGTTTTAACTATGGACGCCGTCGGCACGGGCCGTGCACCGATTTTGCGAAGTTCCCAGATCGCTGGCGATATTTCTACGGCCTTTACACAAGATTGGCTGGGCACTTTTAAACTCGAATATGTTAAAGAAGAATCTCTGCTAGAAGTAGTCACCCCCGAAAGTGACTCCTCGGGAAACCGCACGACCGTCGGCACGACCCAAACGAAACTCTTAGGTCTTGATGGCAAACAAAGTCTTTCTCTCGATCTCAGTTACGCAAACAACGTCGCCGACGGCCAAGACATCAACTACAATCAAACCATCGTCGGACTGACCTATGGATTTCCCTCATTTTGGAGTTCCTCTGGCTCTTTGCGCGTCGACTATTCTACAAAAGTCTACCCAACGGCTCTCACCGCTCGTGATGATAAAGCCACGAACCTCACGTTTTCACAAGATCGGAAGAGCACACGTCTGAACTCCAGTCACGGCTAC
>CALCCV010000701.1 GCA_937900305.1 uncultured Pseudobdellovibrionaceae bacterium
ATCTTCGAGTCTATGCCACCGATGGGGATCAGTACGAACTTCCTCGCACGGAGGACATTTTGAGCAACGGGTATATTGGTTATCCTTGCAAGAACGACTTGGAGACTCACTATCCGCACATGTACGTTGTTCATTGTTACGACGTGTTGGGAGGCGTGACTAAAGGCCTTTCGCTACGCTAATCGTAACGAAGAGATGCACACCCCCATGGAAATCGCTGTCGGCTTAGAACAGAAAAGTCTGACTTTGTATGACCGACTCTTCTTCTGCGAAGACCTCATTCGTTCCCATCAAGCGTCTGGGAGTTTTTTCGCAGCCAGGCTCAAAGACGGCGGACTAGTTTTACCTCAAATTATTGAGTTTGCAAAATCTTCGAAGAGAAACTTCAGTTTTGAATTTGAAGGAAGCCTTATTCACCTGATCAAGGTGGTTAACCCGAGGACTGGGGAAAGCGCTCTGTTTGCAACAAATCTTCCCCGGTCTCGGTTTAAGAACAAAGAAATTAACGATCTCTACGCGCTCAGATGGGAGGCCGAGACCGCCAATCGCGACATGACTGCAACTCTCAAAGTTGAACAGTGGCACTCGCACTTTTTGAACGAATCTTACAAGAAATTTTTACGGCTCTCTGGTTAATGAACCAGGCTCGGGTTCAAATGGCCCAATGTCTGAAAAAACGATGTCAGCTCGACGACCTATTTGATTACTCCAAAGCCAACTTCAAGCTTATCGCCGATTTTATTTTGAATAACCTCAAGGACCTTGTAACAAACAGATTTCGCCGAATCGCGCGGAGACTCAAGCACCTATTAAAAATCTCCCTTGAAAACCGAGAGAGGAGATCTCGAAATTACCCTCGGCAGATTAAGAAATCACGGAAAGCTTATCCCTCCGCTTCTACGATACCAGGATCCACCTGCCGTGAACGAAAGTGAACGGCATTAAGTCTGCGCTAGAACTTTACTTAAAACTATGCGGGCACAGATTTTGTATTAAAAGCAAGCGCTTGGCTGGAAGATGGACGTGAGGGTTTTCATGAAGAAAAATTTGAATTTTGTATTGGTTCTGTCGATTATCTTGACACTTTCTGGTTGTGGATTGAACTCTAGATCGTCAGGTAATGGAGTCCTCGACTTTCAGTCTTCCGGATCTGGGATTGTGCCTGATAGTAACTTAGTGCCAGACAGTAAATACATGATTTCATCGACTATTGAGATTCTAAAGCCCGTCAATCTGAAGGCGATGACAAATGATGCTCAGAGTGTCGAAGTAATTTCGGAAAATGATCTCACAATTAAGGTCAAAATCACCGTTGATCCTATTAAAGATCAAATCGGCAAGGTGACTTCGAATCCAAATTGGAAAAGCGAATATTCTAAAAACTCTGATTTGCAGAAATATCTAGCACCAGGAATTACGACTAACTGGGATGATCAAATGAGGTCGGAGCTAATTGAGTCTCTAGCGAAATCAGATATCAATCCGGATAAGCTTTCGGACGTTGAGGTGGTCCGGAAAGTCAGTCAGTGGATCTTTGGCAGCTCTGAATTTCAATTTCAAGATCATTTCATTTCTTACGATGTTGAGTTTAAAAATGGAAAAGCGCAGATCATTCCAGAACTCAAAGGTCATTTTGATTCTGAGAAGGTGAAGAATCATTTCTCCACTGACGACGAAGCCTTGGATCAGGGTATCTTCGGAAAAGCTATGTTTCGAGCAAGAAAATTCGGAAATTGTACTTACTCAGCGACCCTGCAGGCAACGGTATTAAAAGCACTTGGTATTCCAACACGCCTGGTTTTGATGGTTCCTGCCATTGACTGGAATGATCAGGCTCAGTGGAATATGATCCGCGATAATATTCATCAAATTCAAATTCGAAAGACAGTTCTTCAGGGACTTGCTATTCAGGGCGTAGGTTCCTGGGGATCGCATACTTTCAATGAAGTATATGTAGGAAACCAATGGGTTCGATTGAACTACACCAATTTAGGGCAGAAGCCAGCAGATCCGCAGTTCTTCGGTCTAATGCTGCAGGTAAATGAAATGTCAGATTGGAGTGAGGCAAATCTCGGTCGTACTTGGGGTATTCACGCACAGGCCCATAATCTCGTGAAGCTATCTTCTAATAACGCCTATCGATCCCTAGAGATCAAAGACGCATCTGAAGTTCTTAACAGCCAGAACAATCCACCACTGGCAACTCCGGAGCTGACGACGATCAATCTTGAGAAAAGCTATACGGCACACGATTTGACAGTGCCTGCAAGTGTCAGAAGTAATTTGACTGTTGATCCAAGTTTTGCCGTTGTCATCAAGTCAGAATTGCCGTCTCTTCAATATGCCGATATTGCTGTTTTTAGGCGGAATGTTTCAAGACAATTTGTACTTCGTGCGCCTGGAGTCCCAGATATTTTGATCCGTGAAGTGGGCAGTTGGTTTGAGCAGGGCTTTACAGCTTTGAAATTCAAACCAGACGATATGAATCAACTTGTGGCTGGTACAGAGTACTCTTTGGTTCCAGAAGCAGCTGCTGGTCCATTTCATTGGAAAGTCAGTCCATCATTGAAGTTCGTAAAGCCCAGCGCAGTGGCATCTCCTCAGCCGCCCCATGTGAGTCCAATGCCGAATCAGAATGGCAATGTGTTTTCAACAACGGCGACTGTTGTCAGTGCTAAGATGTCAGTGCCAACAGAGATGGGTTGTCCAGCAGGGAAAAGCTGTATTGTTCTTGGACTTGCTGAAAAATTTGATTTGGCCAATTCCGGACCACTTATTGCCTTTTCTTCGAATGTTTCTATGAACTTTGCGTTGCAAGCAGAAGGGCAATCAGAGTTGCCTCTGGCATTTTATGGATTCACGGCGGTCAATCAGGGACAAAATGGTGCCTTTTCTTTTACGATTGATGAAAACAGTATGAAACCTGGAGTGAGGTACAAGATCGTCTACAAATCGACTCTGGTGCATGGTCAGTTCTCATGGGTTTTTGCCGATAGCCTAACAGTTGAAAAATAATTGGAGGAAGGCTCCTCCAATTTTCCGCCACCATTTTCAGAGTATGAGAACTCGGGTCGTCCCCCGGTGTTCTCGCCACTCAGAACTTGGTTTTTGATACTGGTTTGGATGAGTTAGTCTTCGCCGTCTCGATAAAGCGATGAAGCGGCAAATCCAAAAATGAAAATCCTACTTCGCGGCGGCAATCGCACCAGCCTTCGCAGCCATCGCCAACTTCTGAGTTCTTTGATCTTCCGTCAGGAATCGTACACCGCCAATGACGTTGACACGGACAGGATCAAACCCGCTGAACTTCAACGTCGCGGTCTTCAACCACTCAATGGGTGAGTTCCAATACTTGAATAGGAAATAGATTCTCGGCGAGTCTGAAAGAAGCCAGATTTCGGCACTGCGGCCTGCAAGAAGTTTGTTCCAGAAGCGGCTGTTATCACGATATTTGAAGGCGAACCCGGGGAGAAAAACACGGTCGATAAAGCCTTTGAGGAGGGCAGGCCCGGTGCCCCACCACTGAGGATAGCAGACGACCAGTTTTGTACAGGCTGTGATCAGCTCTTGCGCTCGCATCAAATCAGGTTCCAGGGGTTGAATCTGCCGGTAGCCTTCGTGCAAAATGGGATCGAATTTAAGTTCACTGAGGTGCAGGAGCTCGACCTTACCGCCAGCGGCGCGTGCGCCTTGTGCGTAGGCTTCGGCCACCGCGGCCGTGAATGAGTTTCGGCTGGAATGGCCGTTGATAACAAGAATCATGAGTCAGACCTCGTGCCCAATCAGGCCTAAGTGATTTCGCGCTTTATTGTTCATCTTTTGATCTCCAAAGACGTAGCGTGGCGATTGAAGCCTGGTCGTAGCCCGGGGGATCCGTTTCAGGTCCATATGGATTTTTGCTGGTGATCGTATTTGTCGTCAGAACTCCTCCGATATAGGGACTCTTTAGATTGTCTAAGAGTGCAAAGCAATGCACCGGAAAGAGACCCACTTCCGGATAATTTATCTTGAGAGCCTTGCACTCTCCTTTTCCTTGCAGGAGGGTGCCGTTCATATTTATCTCTGCATAGAAGTTCTGACGAGGAAGTTCGTTCGTAGGACCCAAGCAAACACGGATTGTCGCCACGATCTCCCGTTTTGCATCGACAACTTTTCCATCCTTAGAACTCGCGTTGATACTCCAAAAGGAAAAATCACGCTCACCGCCGTCGGGCAATGGCTGAAAGCCTGTTCGCGAAGGGCTGCACCAGTCGGCAATCGGCAATCGGCGCAGTTGGTTCGCGAATACTTCTAAGAATGTAAATCTCCTCACTCTTTGACGTGTCCCCCTTTACCGGAAGAAGCGTCGAGCAAGCTGGAAGCAACAAGAAGGAAATGAGACCGATTAAACTTCTGATACCGTGGAAGCCCATTTTTATAATTTTCATCTTGGTAACCATCCTAATTTCGGCGCGGTCAAGCTGTGGATGTAGAGGCGGTCTGTAGCTTCTGTCGCTCCTGTTGTTGCCGGATAGGCTCCTGTCGGATCTTGAAAATCCTCCACCACCTGTCCAATCTCGTTGAAAGCAATGACATGTCCGTAAGGTTTGCCAACGGGTAATAATGATCGTGGCAATCGCACCAAGATCTTTCGCATAAATGGTTCGTCTGACAGACCATCGGCGGCTGGGTTGCGCGGTCTAAACAAGCCCACCCAATTCCATTTGCAAAAGAAAGTCCTCGGGCAACAACGCTCGTTTTCTTAGCTTCAGGGTCGTAGACGAGAACGCGTCCTGTTGCAGACTGTTCAAGAACATCGAGGACACTGGCCTGGTAGGTGCCACCCCATTCGATTGGACGGAACCGCGTTGATGAATCAGTGAAGTAGATCTTTCCATCTGGGGCCACAACAACTGAATTTGCATATCCGATCGGATCATTCGGTTCGACTTGATCGGAGAGCACGCTCACTGTCTTGTCAGAAGCGATGGCTAGTAAACCCTTCATGGCATCTGCAACAATCATTCGTCCGTCAGCTTCGAAATCCAATCCCAGGACACGGCCACCAGTACTTGCGAAAACTGTCGGATTTTTACCATCAAGATCCATTTGGACGACCGAGCCATTTTCCATCGCAGCATAGAGCTTGCCATCCGGACTCTTTGCAATATGCTCCGGCCCTACTTCTTGACCCAATTCAATCAAGTTCAGATTCGCCAATTTGTTATTGGCAGCGAAGGCGCCACTGTAGCCCGGAGGAATTGGAGCCGCCCACGACACTGGGTCTGCGGGTACAGGCCAAAGGCACAAATATGCCGCAATTCCCAGAACCATTATTCCTAAGCTAACTAAAATTCGCTTAATAAACATAAATACTTACCTCAGGCGAAATATCGCAACATTCCGAGGCAAATTCATCATCAAATTTTTGTTTTTACGGTGCTAGCTGGGCGCAACACAAACTTCCTTCTGTTGCCGACTTCAAGCGAGACTTTGTCTTTTTGTGGCGCTTGGTTGCAATACGACGGGAAGTAATTTGAAAACGGTTGAGAAGGTTGAGATCAGTAAGTTCATGGGCGATTGGTACGTGCTTTCCGATAAAGAACGGATTTGTAAAGAGCCTTAAAAATGTCGTGATCGCTTTTACACCATACTGCGCACGATTCCGCCATCCACTCTCTGAGCCGCGCCGTTAATACCTGATGCATTCACTGAAGCCAAGAACGCGACTTGGTCCGCGACTTCTTGCGGTGTGAGATGGCGCTGGATCAGGCTGCTTGCAGCTTCCCCGCTGAAGAAATTCTTTTTTGATTTCTCTAAACTCTGGCCTTCACGCTTGGCGTTTTTTTCTAAAAAAACATCGACTCCTTCGCTGAGCGTAGGGCCAACCAGAACTGAGTTCACAGTTACACCAGTGCCCTTGGTGTTTTCGGCGAGCCCTCTGGCAATCGAAGCATTGGCAGCCTTGCTCATTGCATAGTGAATCATATGTGGGTGAGGCTTCATTGTTTGCTCGGAAGCGATAAAAATCACGCGGCCCCAATTATTCGCGAGCATTTTTGGAAACAACCCCTTTGAAAGACGCACACCAGACATGACGTTAAGTTCAAACATTTTGTACCAATCATCGTCGCTCAGTTCTTCCAATGGTTTCACCTCGAAGTATCCAGCGTTATTCACAAGGATATCCACTTTCGTCTCTTGAAGCTCGCGAAGCAAATTTTCCGCACCTGCAGCCGTCGCAAGATCGGCGACAATGCCGCGTGCGCCAAGGGCGCTCGCCGTTTCGTCGACGCGCTTTTGATTGCGACCGTTGATGATCACGCTTGCGCCCTCTTTTGCTAGAGTCTCAGCGATTGCGCGGCCGATACCTTGTGTAGAGCCCGTTACCAATGCAGTTTTACCAACCAAACCTAAATTCATAAAAACCTCCAATAAGTTTATGCGACATCCGAAGCGCTGAGTACATATGCTGAACGCTCAGCGAGATCATGGATGCGCGAAAGATAATGCTTAAAGTGCGATGTCTCTCGATGAGTTGCCACGGCTGCGTTGTCGGCATAGAGCTCATCGAGCACAAAACAATCTGGATTCTCTGGCTCTTGCCAAATATCCCAACGCAAATTGCCCGGCTCTTTGCGAGAAGGTTCCAGCATTCCTTCGAGAAGCGTGCGAAGCGCCCCGGTCTTTCCAGGTCGCGCTTTCAAAATAGCTATGATCTTTACAGGGCGTGACATATTTAAGCCCTCGCCCGATCCAGAGCTGCAACAAATTTTTTTGCTAGCAGATGGTCTGATCTTGGATTTTGACCCGTGATTAACTCGCGGTCTTCAATCACGTTCGGTTCGAAGTCGACGGCATTCGTGATGACTTGACCACCGGCTGTAGTCAATGCGTCTACCATATTGAAATAGAGTTTTGCCTTTAAGATGTAATCTTCGACCACTTTCTCTTCGGTGTTAGAGAACACCGTCATTTGGTAACCTGCATAGGGCCAGTCTTTTGCCCATTCAGCTGCTTTTGCAGTATCTCCCGCAATCAAGGCCGCACGAAACTCACGGGCATGCGGCATCGCAGCTGCAACCGTGATCGGACCGTGACAAAGAAGTGCTGTGGGTTTTGCAAGGTCATGAAAGTGACGAAGAATTTCGCCGGCCGCTGGGTCTTGCATTAGATCAACCACCGGTGCTTGGCCGCCCGGTACAAACACGCCAACGTAATTTTCCAAACCTTCATCAATGACTGAACGAAGAGTTCGTACGTTGTTCATTGCCGGATCATTGTCGTAAAACGCTTTTGCGCGTTTGTACGCATCGATGTCCTTTTCAAAATGATCGGGCGAATTGGATACAGGATCGATGTGTGGTTTTGTTCCATCCGGAGTCGCGAGCAGGACTTCGTAGCCGGCTTTCATGACGGCCATAACGGGGATAACCGTTTCATTTAAGTATTGGCCGGTTGCCCCAGTGCCTCCACCTTGAACTTCAATACGGGTCGCATTCGAACCGATGACGATCACTTTACCTTTAGACATTTGTTCCTCCTTAGTGAGTTTGTATTTTGCAGCCGTGTGCTGATGAACTCATAATTGTCTCTCGCCGCATATTTTTCAAATTTATCTGGCTAATTATAGATATCATTGGCATGAATATCTCATGCATTACGATTTAAACCTCTTGCCAGTCTTCATCGCCATGATGGAAGAACGAAGTGTCACTCGGGCCGCAGAGCGCTTGAACATTACCCAGCCGGCGCTTTCGAACGCTCTCAATCGTCTGCGCACAACTTTGCGCGATCCACTTTTTATTCGCGAACGTCATGGTATGCGCCCCACCCGTGTCGCCGAAGAGATCGCACCTTCGATTAAATCGGCTCTAGCAACTCTGAATGATCTCGTCCTTGGTCAGCAAGATTTTGATCCGGCAAAAGCGGTGCGTACGTTCGTGATCGCTCCGAATAGTTACGTCGAATTCGTCTTGATGCCGACTTTAGTTTCAGAGCTTCGAAAAAAGGCGCCAGGCATTAGTCTGCGATTCATTCCGTATGGAAACGATCTTGTCGAGACGGGAGTTGTGTCTGGTGACACCGCTATAGCAATAGGAAGAGCGACAGAGCCGCCAGATAATTTAGTTGTGCAACATTTGATGGACGATGGACTTGCCTGTGTGGTGCGAGCCAACCATCCTGATATTAAAAAAAGTATTTCTCGCGCTCAATATGAGCGCCTTAAACATGTCAATGTGTTGCCACCAGGTCGCATTCGAGCAGGTCTGTTTCAGGCACTACAGAAGCAGGGCCTCAAGCGCGAAGTTGCAGTATCGGTCACCCACTTTTTAGCGGTGCCAGAGATCGTAGTCGTGACTGACTACTGCGCAACCTTGCCGATTCAGATCAGTAAGAAGATCGCAAAAGACAAAAGACTCAAAATTCTGCCCTCGCCGGCAGATCTCGGAACATTTCCAGTCGAAATGATATGGCATGTGCGCTATCGCCATGATCCTGCCCATCAGTGGCTGCGCAATTTGATCTTTGAAGTCGTAAGAATGAATCTCTTTTTGAAAGAGTAGACACATAGACAACTTTGCCGTCACGGAGTGGCGGTGGCCTTTCTTCCAGAATTCGTTGTTTCTCTCGCTAATGCACGAGACAATACGGACTTCGGGCTTTTTTATCGGGTGGGGATAATGAATAAAACAAGCAAGCCGTCAGTAGTCGCCATCCTTTATCCAGGATGTATTTTCTTTGAGTTGGCACTTGCTCTTGAGCTTCTCGCCGAGAAATACCAAATCGTTTTTGCAACGCCTGATGGTTCTGATCATCAAGCAAGTAATGGCTCCATTCTTCGTGCGACGACATCGTATAAGCATATCGATCTTTCAACTTGTCGTGCGATTTTAGTTCCTGGTGGTGACCCAGGATCTATCGAAGACAACAAAGAAATTGATGAAGTTATTCAAGTGGCAAACAACAAGGGGCTTTGGCTGGCGGCGATTTGCGCGGGTCCCTCTGTTCTCGCAAAAGCAAAAGTTCTGAAAGGTAAGAAGATTGCTCACGGGTACGGTTCCAAACAGCTTGAATTTTTGAAGTTGTACTTTGAAGGGGTTCATCTCACTGAAGAGAAGTTCGTTTGTGATGAGAACGTGATCACGGCAAAACCAGACGCGCATATAGATTTTGCAGTCGAAATTGCTTGCAGGCTTGATGCTACTGACGCTTCAAAAGCGAACCGAACAAAAGACTACTACCGCGGAATCAATGGTCGAAAGATTCGACCATTGGCTCTCGCGCTGATTCAAAATCCCAAAGAACAGTTTCTCTTTCATAAAGGTCACGACAAGGTAAAGGGTGAATACTTCTACCGTCCTCTTGGTGGCGGCATCGAATTTTCTGAATCAGGACAAATCGCTGTTGAAAGAGAAATTATGGAAGAACTCAATCAAGAGGTTGTCGTCTCTAGAATGACGGCTTCATTTGAAAATATCTTTACTTTTGAAGGCCACAAGGGGCACGAGATCATCATGCTCTTTTCAGCTGACTTCAAAAATAAATCTGTGTATCTCCAGCAAGAGCTGGAGATTTTTGAAAGCGGTGTGGTCATAGCCAAAGCAGTTTGGAGATCGGTTGCTGAAATCAAAGCGGAAGGTGCCAAACTATATCCGTTAGGGCTAGAGGAAGTGATCAATGGCCAGTCCAGTGCTGCACCTCGACACCATTCAAACAACTGCTCTTGAATTTGTCGCGGTGAAAGCAAATTCGATAGAATTCTTGGTTGACTATTCTTAACCTCAGACTGACTTTTCATATAGGTAAACTCCTTCGTTTAATGCACCTGAATTATCCAGGGATGGAGTCCATCTTTCCAAACTCAACGGAGTGCAGGGTTAGCTCGGACGAAAGGTGAAACAAATATGAAAGCGTCAGAAATTTTCTTGAAGTATGTAGAGCCCATGATGGACAGGGTGCCGAAAGGAACGAAGGCGGCCGATCTTCAGAAAATGCTGAGCGTTCCTGAGATGGTTTGGAATGCGTTGGTGATTCAGGAATGGGGCCCAAACAAGAATGATCATCTCAAAATGCTATATGAACAATTGGCGAGCGCTCAATCCCCTACAGATCGCCAGGGAATGACCGCCTTAGTTGATATGTGGGTCACCAGAAAGAGAACACTCTTCCCTGAGGCGAAGTGGGCATTTGATGTTTCAGTGCGCGACGACGGCTTGGGCGGGCACGTGGTGCGCACGTATATCAGAATCCCTGATCACCTCAAGCATGTGATTCCAACTGAATGGCAGAAGAGGGAGAATGTGAGATTCGCTGAATTCCAGCCACAATCTCACCAAGCCACCAAGATTTAGGAAGTCGGAGTATGAAATTCACCGCAAGGCAACTCCATCCCAGGGAAATATGGAGTGATGAGATCATTGCGAAACTTATTGAGGCGGTTCCCAACGCCCTCGGGGGATCGTTTGATCAACTGATCAAGATTGGCGGTTTTGATATCGAAACCGTGCTTCGCTTTCAAGCTGTCGCCGTTCGCTGTAAGGAAGCCAGAGAATCTCGAGGGTTGAAAATCAAGGACGTTGCATTGAGTCTGAAAGTGCCCCAATACCACATCAAGGACATCGAAGAGCGTGGGCCTTCAAATGTGGTGCCGGAGATTCTGCATCATTATTTGGATTTCCTTGGATTGCGGAGGTGGTATTCCAAATGGGCGAAGTCGAATCCAAAGCTCGCTTTGCAATTTGATCTCGAGAATTAAGGAGATATCTTGATCATTATCAGACCCACAGCGAGCCTCGCCACGCGCATGAAAGAGAAGCTTGAGAGTACGGACGTAGCGTCGACCACTCGAATGGGTGATTGGTATGCCAACGATATTGTGCTCAACCGAAAGCAGTTCATCTTGTGCGCCAGCTCCACGTCCAGGCTCGCCGTTGTCTTGGATGCGGCTCCGTATGCGACCCTCCCGGATCGTTTGCCAGACGCGGTTTCTGAGATTTTAAGAGCTGTCGGTGTCGAGGAAAGTCAAATCCAAGAGGAGCGAGTTCAGATGAATGAATTCAAGCTCGCGAAGACAGCCAACAAATCCATCCTTGGATCCCTGAAAGAGTACAAGTTTCAACTTGAAGTCGCCGCTCATCTGGGCCGCCTGAACTTCAGCGATCTTTTAGAAATCTCACTCTCGCTTAGTAAAATGATTTCGCTGGTCATTCCTAACGGGTATCCGAAGGACGCGGCTCTGATGGCTTTTAGGCAAGAGTCGCCAAAGACTGAGTCTTTACCGTCGAGGACCGGGGGTTTGGTTCAGCCCAAACTTTTTTTGGTTAAGTGACTTATTGTCAGAGAGTTCATCTCGTTCGATCAAGGCTTTTAATCAAACAGTATTGTTTGATTATTTCATTCGATTTCTTTTCATCTTCTATCTTCTAAGTCTTTTGACATCAGCCTTTGGAGGAAGACCAAACATACGAGAGTATTCTCTGCTAAATTGTGATGGGCTATCATAACCTATTTCGAAACTTAACGTTGCTGCGTCGGCTCGGCTTGCAAGTAACAGCCTGCGAGCTTCCTGAAGACGAATTTGCTTTTGATACTGAAGTGGACTGAGGGTGGTCACATCTTTAAAATGTGTATGAAAGGCTGCCGGACTCATCCCAACTTCCTTCGCTAGCGATTCTATAGAAATGGTCTGATTGTATTTTGTTTTCAAAATATCAATTGCGCGGATCCGCTGAGTCTGACTGCCCACAGCACCAAGTTCTTTTATGATGTCCCCATACTTAGTTGAGAGCATATGGAAAATGATTTCTCTGATAATCATCGGTGACAATACCGAAATTGAAGATGGATTTTTCATACACCTTAGCAAACGAAGTATCGCATCGAATAAATCACTACCCACTTTTTCGACGTAAATCGCCTTCTTTCGACTGAGCGGTTTCGGAAATGAATGAACCGAGTTAACAACATCAAAAACAACCGCAGGATCTAACTCGAGCATTAAGCACAGATACGGTTTTCTTGCGCTAGCCTCTGTGACCTGGCCTGTCACGGGTAAGTCTACTGATACAACGATACATTCCCCGGGAGAATAGCTGTAAATCGTTTCCCCCAATATAACATCCTTTGTTCCCTGAACTATCACACACAACGAGGGCTTATAAACCTGGTGGGTTCTTTCGAGGCTTGTTGCTTGTATAAGCTTTAATGATGGAATTTCAGTGTCCTGAATTCCATTCTTCTTACTCAGCGATAAAGTGAGTTCTTTGATTTCGTCTATTTTGGTGTTCACAGAACGATTTTAGGCGATTTTACAGGATAACACAAAAATATTCTTGCGTAGAGGATTAGGCAATATTTCAACAGGATGCTTCTACCGTGTTTTGACCGCTATGACGTACAGTTAGACATACACCAAGATGGTTGTAAAAGGAGAATATATGAAAAACAAAGTTTGGTTCGTAACAGGGGCATCTAAAGGCTTGGGGCAAGCACTGGTAAGACGCTTGTTAAAAGAAGGATATTCAGTCGCAGCCACCTCACGGAAGGAGAAGGCGCTAATTCAAAGTATCGGAGAGCATGCAAATTTTCTTCCATTGGAAGTCAGTCTTTCTGATGAAACAAGCATCTCCACCGCGGTACAAAAAACTCTTTCAAAGTTCGGAAGAATTGATGTCGTAGTTAACAACGCGGGCTTCGGCCAAGGCGGATCCGTTGAAGAAGTGACGGCACAAGAAGCTCGGGAGAATTATGACGTGAACGTCTTCGGGCTTCTGAATGTTATTCGCGCAACCGCACCTGCACTGCGTGAGCAAAGATCTGGACACGTATTTAATATTTCATCAATTGGCGGCTTAGTTGGAGGATTTAGTGGCTGGGGAGTCTACTGCTCAACGAAGTTTGCGGTGGCAGGAATAACTGAAGCACCTAGTGCTGACTTGAAAAGCTTCGGCGTTCACGCAACCGTTGTTTATCCGGGTTATTTTAGAACTCATTTTCTCGAAAATGATTCAATGAGACTTCCCTCAAGACCGATTGCCGCCTATGAAGAATCGCGCGAGTCGATGAAATTGCACAAAGAGAAAATAAATCATAATCAGCCAGGGGATCCCGAAAAAGCGGCTGAGGTGATGATTAAAGTTGCCGCCGACTCAAATCCACCGCTTCACCTGCTGTTAGGTTCAGACGCATACAATATGGCGCAGATGAAACTTCAGCAATTGCAAACTGACATCGAAAGAATGAAATCGCTGACGGTCTTTACGGACTTCTAAATTGTAGTGCGCACTTGATCTGACTCTGGACTTCGAATTGGAGATGCCTGTAAGGTAAAATTCAACTTACAGGTGAACCTCCGTAACGAACTCTTCGCTTCGAAAATTGTCATGGGTTGCTGTCGCAATCGATTTCGCTTAAAGTAGATGCCCACCAGAAACTTCGATGTCTTGAGCGGTAACCCAGCCAAAATCATCCGAAAGTAAGTTGGCAATAACCTTCCCAAGATCATCAGGCGATCCAATTCTCCCAAAAGCTGTTTGCTCTGCGAGTGGTTTTAGAAATTCCGGGTGCTTATCCATAACTCCGTCCCCAAAATTGGTATGAGTTGGTCCTGGCGAAACGGCATTCACTCGTATCTTACGGGGTGCAAATTCTTTCGCCGCATAGCGAGTCCAAACGGATAAAGCCGCTTTGAGTGAGCCATACACCGAGTAGCCTGGAAAAGACTGACTTTTGGAAGAGCTTGTCATGTTCACGATAGACCCGCCGTCTACAATAAATGGCGTGAGCTGTTTGGTAAGAAAAATTGTGCCCTTGTAATTGGTGTTCATGACTTTGTCGAAATACTCTTCGGACATTTCACTAATCGAGCAGGGGCCACCAACCCCACCGTTGTTGACTAGGTAGTCGAAGGTCGTTCGATCCCATATTTCCTTTAAAGACAGCTTAATCATTTGCGCGAAGGAATCGAAAGTCGATCGTTCGGTTAGATCTAACTTCAGAGCCACGGCACGAACTCCTTTATTTTTCTCTATCTCTTTAACAACGGCCTCTGCTCGATCTTTGTAAGAGTTGTAAGTTAGGATGACACTGATTCCGCGTCTCCCAAGTTCGAGAGCCGCGGCTTTTCCGATCCCATTGCTTCCGCCGGTTACGATTGCGATTTTCATAGTTACTCCTTTTGTTCGGTTGTCTGCTTCCTGACTCTATCTTCGTTATTTTCAATGAATTGCACTAGATCCGATGGTGCCTTTAAATTGCCTAAAAATATCCAGGTCGCTAAGGATGGACTGGCGGCATTCCGATAAGTTGGATAATGTGAATCTATGAAAAAAGATGTTTTAGCCGAAATTATCGAGTTAACGAAACAAGCAGGATCCCCTCCACTCGAAACACGGGTTCCTGGGCTATTTATGATCCAGGGAGACGTACCGAGCCATCAATTAGCAGCTCTCTATAAACCAATGATTGGGTTCACAATTCAAGGCACAAAGATTCTAACGGTTGGCGAACGCAGTACGAATTTAAAGGGGCCATCTTACTTCGTTTTACCCTTGCACATTCCGGCAACGGGGACCGTGCATCCGACCCGGGATGGTCGCCCTTACATGTCGCTAGGCTTAGAGATAAACCAGAGCATTTTGCAAAGCTTATTGAGAGATACAAACGAGGTGCAATTGCCAGGGGCACCGCAAGAAGAGTTTTCTGGTTGCGAAATGTCGGTCGAACTGTTGGAAGCGTGGCTTCGATTGCTTCGTTTAACAAAGAATCCCGATGAGATTAAGGCGCTGGCGCCCGCGTATGAGCGAGAGATCCTGTATCGTGTGCTAACGGGGCCGCAGGGGTGGCATTTGAGACAGCTTGGGCAAAGAAAGAGTCACTTTTTTCAGATCGCCCAAACTGTACAATGGCTCCGTAGTCATTACATGAAACCACTTGATGTCAAAGAAGCTGCGGCAAAGTCTGGCATGGCCATCAACACTTTTCATCGACAGTTTAAACGAGCCACTGGCCTGAGTCCTATACAGTTTCAAAAACAGCTCCGGTTGATCGAAGCCAGAAATCTCATGGCTTTCGAGGGCTACACGGCTGGGACTGCGGCCTATGAGGTGGGCTATCAAAGTCCTTCACAATTCAGTCGAGAATACACGCGCTTTTTTGGAGAGTCGCCGGCAAGAGATATAGCAAAAAATAAAAGGATTGAGAGCTTAAGAGGAGCTTAGATACTTTGCCGCAA
>CALCCV010000702.1 GCA_937900305.1 uncultured Pseudobdellovibrionaceae bacterium
GCCCGTCAGGTTCTTCGGAATAACGCTGATGTCAGTTCGGTAATACATTGGCAAGACAGGAACGTCATCCGTGTAAAGTTTCGTCAGCTTTGCCGCTAGGTCCTTGCGTTTGCCAGAATCAAACTCTGTTTCCAATTGCTCAATGACTGCATCTGCCTCTTTATTTTTCCAGCCTGGATAATTCTGGCCCGACCAGCCGTTGTCCTTTGTAGGAACCGCTGAAGAGTGGAGTGTGCTGCGGGGAACATTTTCGGGAGAAGCCATCCAGGCGTACATCGCCATCTGGCCATATTTGCGCTCGCGAGTCGTATCGCCGAAAAACACCCGAGCAGGTTCATTTTTGATGGTGATTTCGATGCCCACTTGCTTCCACTGCTCTTGCAAATAAACTTGAACCATCTCACGAATTTTATTACCCGCAGTGGTCATGAATTGCATCGTCAATTTTTTGTTATCTTTGTAGCGGTAACCATCCGATTTGTTGAGTTTCCAACCGGCTTCATCCAACATCTTTCCCGCTTCACGACGAGAAAATCGGTAAGTTGAGATTTTTGCCGGGTCATCGGTGTACCAAGGGTCTTTCGGCGCAGTGAAGTGAATCGCTACCGGTTGTTTGCCTTCGAAAAGATTTTTAACCAATTCATCGCGATTGATAGCGTAGAGCAAAGCTTTGCGAACCTTCACGTCTTTCATGATCGCATCGTCGAGATTCAAGTCGATGTGCTCATAAGTGATCGAAGGTGTAAATTGAATGTCGTAAGGAAGACTTTCGGCTTTAATTTTTTTCTCAAACGCCAAACCTTGATCTAAGGTGAGACCCAAAGTCCCAATCATGTCGACGGTGCCCGAACGCAAATTTGCTTCCAAGGTGCTGGTGTTTTGAATGACCTTCACGATGATTCGTTCAATCTTTGCTTTCGCGCCGTAGAAATTTGGATTCGGCACCAATGTGACGTGATCGCCCAACTTCACTTCTGAAATTAAATAAGGTCCATTGTAGAGACCTTTGTTGGTTGGAGTGCGAGTGAACGCCGAATTTTTTTCGTAGCCTTCTTTGGCCGAACCAAACTTTTCAAAGATCGGGCCTTCGATGTGTTTGGGAAGTGGAAAAAAGAGCGCCAACTGGTTGAAGTCCCAACGGGCTTTGTTGTAAGTGAAAGTGCACTTTTTGGGATTGGCTGGGTCGATATCGATCTTTTCAACTTGCGCATAAGTCTCTTTGTCGCCAACGCTGACATTTGGACTTTCAGCCACTTTTTTGGCAAACAGAAAGTCTTCGCAAACTACAGGTTTTCCGTCACCCCATTTGGCGGCGGCAATGATCTCCCAAGTCGCTTGAACTTTTTTAACACCTTTGTCTTCGATAAATTTGGCAGTTCCCTTTTCAAAGGAGGGAATGGCCGTCGCCAATTGAGGAACCCAGCGGCTGTCGGCATCCAGATTGACGAGTGAGCGACCAACCATACGGTAAATGTAAGTGGAAGCCACCATGCTAGAAATCAGTGGATTGAAAGTATCAAATTCTTGAGAGACACCGATCTTGAGCTCCTTATTATTCGGAGCCGCCCCAGCAGCAACCGCTACAAAAACCGCGGATAACGCGAGCATCCATTTTTTCATACACATTCTCCTTAGAGTGTTAAGTCACTAGTACACGAACTTAGTACCGAAATCTTAGCAAGCCGTATTTTTTTCGGTCTCAGTAGAGCCAACACGATACCTCATGCAAAGATCCTTCCAACTTTGGTGTCTGAGTTCGACACTTTTCAGTGGCATGAGGACACCGCGGATGAAAGTAGCAACCTGAAGGTGGATTAATCGGGCTCGGCACCTCGCCCCCCAGTGACTTTTTGATCTTTCGCTTTCCTTCACCAACACGAGGAATCGCGGCTATCAGGGCTTGGGTGTAAGGATGTTTGGGATTTTTGAACAGCTCCTCACGAGTCGCGACTTCGACAATCTTTCCGAGATACATGACGGCAATTCTGTCACAGACATGTTCGATCACCGATAGATCGTGAGAGACAAAAATATAGGTCAGCTTCAAGCGATCCTGGAGGTCTTTAAGGAGGTTTAAAATCTGAGCCTGGATCGATACATCCAGTGCCGACACTGGCTCGTCGCAAATGATCATCTCTGGCTCAAGAGCAATCGCGCGCGCGATCGAAATTCTTTGGCGCTGCCCACCCGAAAACTCGTGGGGATAGCGATTCACGTGACTGGGCTTCAACCCAACAATTTTGAGCAGATCCAAGACCTTCGCTTCTCGCGCCGCAGATCCCAACAGGCCGTGAATTTCAAATGGCTGTCGCAAAATCTGGCCCACCGTCATTCGTGGATCCAGTGAGGCATAAGGGTCTTGAAATATCATTTGAATGTTCTTGCGAGCCCGCCGCAATTCACCACCCTTGAGCGTAGTGAAATCTCGGCCATTGAAACGAATCTCCCCGGCAGTGGGCTCATAAAGTCGAATCATCGTACGGCCCAGTGTGGATTTGCCGCAGCCCGATTCGCCCACAAGGCCCAAGGTCTCGCCTCTGTGAACAGTTAGCGAGACATCGTCGACGGCTTTGACGTTGGCAACCACGCGTGAAAGCAGCCCCTTGCGAATAGGGAAGTGTTTTTTAACGTTTTTCGCTTCTAAGAGAACTTCCACGCTCACCTCTAAAGGGGGTTGAAACAGGCCACGCGGTGACCAGGTTGAATTTCGATTTCAGGAGGCCGCTTTGAACACAGTGCAATTCGACGAGGACATCGATTTTGGAATGGACAACCCGCTGGCAATTCGTGAGGAGCCGGCACCGAGCCCTCGATGGTGCGCAGGCGATGTTCTCTGTGCCCCAGCTGTGGGCGAGATTGAATCAGCGCCGCCGTGTAAGGATGTTTAGGGGAATTGAACAGGGCCTCCGAAGTGGCTTCCTCACATTTCATTCCGCCGTACATAACCATCACTCGATCTGAGATTTCAGAGATCACACCCAAGTCGTGGGTGATAAATTGCACGGCCATATTCTTTTCTTCTTGTAACGATTGGATCAGCTCTAAAATCTGAGCTTGGATTGTCACGTCCAAAGCCGTTGTCGGCTCATCTGCAATCAGAACTTCCGGGTCACAAGAAAGGGCCATCGCGATCATTGCCCGTTGGCGCATGCCCCCCGAAAGTTGATGAGGATAGTTGGAATACCGATCTTCGGGAGAAGGAATGCCAACTTTCTTAAGCATCTTTATTGAGCGCTCACGAGCTTCCTCGGGCGAAACGGCTTCATGTCGAAGAATCTGTTCATCAATCTGTCGGCCCACTGTGAGGACGGGATTGAGGGCGGTCATCGGCTCTTGAAAAATCATTGCCATTTTTCCGCCACGAACTTTTTGAACCTGCTTTTCGGGAAGCTTCAACAAATCATGACCCTGAAACAACACCCGCCCATGGGTGATTTGGCCGGGCTGTTCAATCAAACGCATGAGTGAAAAGGAGGTGACTGACTTGCCACAGCCACTCTCGCCAACGACACCCAGAGTCTCGCCTTTGCTGACACTGTAGCTGACTCGATTGACCGCTCGAAATGGCCCACTCTTTAAAAAAAAGGTGGTCTCCAGCTCCTCGACTTTGAGGATGGGTTCACGAGCCGCCGTCGGCTTGACCACGGAATTGATTTCCTGTGAATTCGTCGTTTGATTCAAAAAATCCTCATTCCCTCATCTAAAGTTTCTACAAAGTTTCTATTCTGCAGATTCTATTCTGCAGTTTTAAGCTACCATTGCTTGGCCATCACGGAGTCGCAAAGTTTGCAGCCCATGAGCTTCAAAATCCGCAACCTTGAATTTGCCCGTCGACGAATCTGAACACAGCTGCACATCTGTGCATCACTGCAGATCTTCAAATCGCCCACCAGACCGTAACTGGAGCCAAAGGCAGAGTGGCGCATTCGCTCTAGGCCCTATCTGGGCCAGACTTACAACAGATGATAAGGATTTGCAAAAACTGGTTTTCAGTTGGTATCGATTTTAGCAACTATTTTGCAGACTGAAAAAGTGAACCGCAATTCCCCTTTTCAAAGGTCAATGAAACCGAGAATCTTGCTGCCACTGTTCCAGCACCTTTTTGAGCCCCCCGTGAAATGAGACTGCAATTAGATTTGATAATTTCTGCGATAACTTTTGCTTCTTCTCAAACTTGAGCTTCACCACCGTTTTTGATTTGGCCGCCACGAGGAGAAAATCATCGCTCGTTGAGATCTCATCGACCAAACCCAGACCCAGAGCGTGCTCCCCGTACCAGTGCTCACCTGTCGCAATTTTTTCAAGGTTCACGTGGCTGCGAAAGCGGCTGACAAAGTGCTTGAAGAGCTGATGGGTTTCTTCCAATTGCTCTTTAAATTTTTCTTCGCCCTTTGGCGTAATTTCACCCAACAAACTCACCGTTCGCTTGTATTCACCGGCCGTGTACTCTTGATAGTCGACATCATACTTTTTGAGAAGCCGATGGACGTTGGGAACTTGTGCGACGACGCCGATGGACCCAACAATCGCAAATGGCGCTGCGATCACACGGTCTGCGACACAAGCCATGAGATAACCACCACTCGCTGCAACTTTATCGACACTAGCTACTAAGTGAATTTTAGCTTGCTTAAGGCGAAGAAGTTGACTGGCCGCAAGCCCATATCCATGAACCATGCCACCGGGACTTTCAATTTTCACGAGGACCTGATCCTCTGGTTTCGCAGCCAAGATGATCGCAGAAATCTCTTCGCGCAACTCCTCAACCGCACTGGCTTTGATGTCACCAACAAAGTCTAAGACAAAAAGGCGATTTTTTTTAACTTCAGATTTTGCCGCAGCTTTCGATTTGGCTTTTTCTGCTTTTTGTCTCTCTTTAATTTCTTTTTTATCGAGTGTGACGGACTGAATAAGGTCTTCAACGTTGCGCCATTTTTTATCGAGAAGATCGATCTCAAGTTCCGGTTTTGCCTGCATCCGTCCAAAGGTCGCGGCAAACGCGATAAGGACAGCAATGATCCCACAAACTACCACCAGGACTTGTAGCGAGAAAACCAAAACATCATAAAACACTTGCATGGGGGTGTTTCCTTTCGTCGCATTTAAATCCATTTTGAGACGTACGTCGAGAACCTTTTTTGGCTTTAGGGAGAAAGCAAGATATAATGACGCTGTGAGAACTATCATTTTCCTAGTCAGTTTATTTTTCGTCTTTGCCACTGTTTCGCATGCGAGCGAATCAAAAAAACAATATTCAGAACGAACCAAGGGTTTCTATACCCACAAAAAAAAATTGCGCGACATGAATGAAGCCCGCGAGCAGGGCTATCCACAATATTTAAAAAAGTTGGAGAAAAACGAAGACGCCATGGCGAGGGCCGCATTGGCCTATAAAAAGAGTCGCAACCGAGCACAAATCTTAGATCCAGAGAGCACACCTGCTTACAAAAAAGACATCCAACGACGAGAAAAACAGGCTGCAGACTTTGATAAAAATCGCGCCAAATTTAGCAGTGAACAACAAAAACGATCAGGAACAAAATCAGATCTCAGCGACACAATTGAATATGGCTTGTCAGAAAACCGGCCACGCTATGACTATAAAAAACGTCCCTTTTACGGCGGCCCAGGTCTGATCAAAGCGAAGGGTGGCAATGGCTCTTCTTCATCTGGTGGAGGCGGAGGTGACTCGGGAGATGACTTTCCCGCCCCTGCGCCTGATGGAGATCCAGGGTTTGAACCGCCACCACCTCCGCCACCGCCCTCTGGCGATTTCAATGATGGAGCTGAGGATGACATTCCCCCGCCCCCCCCACCACCTCCTCCGCCCTCGGGAGATTTTTAGCCGCGAGAGTGGTCGCCGATGCACGGAGCGCCTGAGGTCCCCTGAGTGCGCGGCGACTTTAGACGCCAGAATGCACAGAGATTTTAGGCGCCAAAGCAAGAGAGAAGCTGATTTTTAAGATGGACCGGAGGCTCTTGGTCCCAGAGGCTGAGGGCATAACCTCCACCCCCTGAGCCAGTGGGCTTCACCGCAATAGCTCCCTCCGCCTTCAACTGTTGGAGGTGATCACTCAGGCCACCTTCGGTGAGCAACCAAAGACGAAAGCACTCCGCCGCAGATTCAATTCCGTCAGCCAAAAGCGAAAGACTTTCGGGACCGGCGGGTTGCTGAAGCGCGGTCTGACAGCGAGTCACGGCCGACGTCATCAGGGTATCGATTTTTTCAAACAGGCCCGGATCCGAAGCCGCAAGTCGCTGGACCTTTTCAACACACTCCTTGGTCACGCCCCGTTTGCCAGAGTAAGACACATACAACTTAGGTCGCCAATTTATTTGAAAACGAACGGGCTCTTGATTCGCCTTAAACTCCAGAGGTGCGGCTGCGAGAGCCGCCGCCACATCAACGCCGGAGCTCTCGCCGTGAAAAACATCTTCTAATTTTTTTGCCAATGCAAACTCTTGATCGGGCCTTACAAATCCAAGATGCCGCAACCAGGTAACCACGCTCACACACAGGGCGGCCGAAGCCCCCAGCCCAGCACCGATGGGAAGGTGGCCATGAAACTCCAAAGCCCCTTTGAGTGAATGACGACCGACCTTCAATATTTCGCAAGCGCGCTCAAGAACTCCCCAAAATAGAAGTCGATATTCATCGCCGTGAGTTCCAAAAAACTCAACAGAAAGAGCCGAAGACGACGGGCGAAACAACCCCACCGGTGGGGACTGTTCGACGTAATGCAGGCGCACAGATCTCGACAGCAGCGGAAACACCAAACAAGACCCGCCTCGCAGCACGGTGTGCTCGCCCGCCAAAATCCATTTCCCATAGACAGCTTGGTTAAACTCCATCGTTCATAGACCTCAGACGGCGCCACAGTTGCTGAGAAATGCAACTTGTCGCTCTCGCAAGCGCTGCTGCCAATTCAAACAAGCCGATTTCTGATCGGGCCGAAAGAACAAATGAACATTCGCTCCGGCATCGACTGTCGCGATAGGTCCATCATTTTTATTCTGCCACTCCCACAGGACTTCGTTCAGCCACTCCATCGACGCAGCCTTTAGAAAATTAAATGGCATGTCCGCTGTGAGAAACAACAAATGCATATCCCAAAACTCAGCCCAAGTGATGACAAAGGCCTTGCGCCAATCTTCACTGCGAAAGGCTTTCAGCAGATTTTCCAATCGCTCCTCTGCTCGAGTGGGCCGACCCACAAAAAGCGAACTGGAAGCCACGAGTTCATGAGCCTGACTGGTCGTTACTGATTTTTTTGTAGAATCAATAATGAGCGCTAGGTGCAAAAGATTTTTGTACGGCAACTCGAGGTCTTCAGCGGTCTCCCCCCGCCACAGCGCCCATTCTCGAAAAAGGGAACGACTGCTAGATCCACTGCCCTGGCGACTGAGGCGAGCCAAGTCTGAAGCTGATTGCGCTGCCGCTCCAGGCACTAGCGCCAGACGCGCCATTTCTGTCGCCAAAGTCAACGCCGCAAAGCTGCTGGCAGAACTAGCGATGCCACAATCCGAAGGAAAATTATTTCCCGAGCGCACAAAAAAACTCTGGTTCTGGAGGCCCCAAGACTCTTTCAAAAATGCGAGGTGATTGAAAAATTTTTTCCGTCCCGTTTCGGACAAAGTCATTGGCAAAAGATCTGAATCAGCAAGCGGCTCCCAGCGATCCTCTGTTCCGTCGATGCACTCGAGCGTCACCCTCGTGAAAAGATAAGGCAGCGAATAAGAGAGTGACGAATTGATTGGCAGATTTTTCTCGCCCTTGGCTTTTCCCATGTACTTAATGAAGGCTATGTTCGAGGGGGCCTGAGCCTGCCACTGTGCTGTTTTCATGACCGGACTGTAAAAGAGCTCGCTATGGGTGTCAAATTGCGAAGGCGAGCAAAATCAGCCAAGGCCTCACTCCGCTTCGGATCATACAAAATGAACACGGCATCGGCACCCATGGCCCCTGCCCCTTTGGCCGCAAAGACTCCGGGAAATGCCCTGAGCGACGACAAAATTTCGGCGGTCCAAGGCGCCACCAAATTTCGCTCCCGAAGCTGATCGGCAAAATCGTTAACACATTTGCAAAAAGCATCGGCCTTCGCCATTCGCCAAATTTCTGGCAACGAAGCCAGCTGACATTGATCAAAATCCTCCCCCACGGTTTCGGAGGACGCCCGCAAGTGGGTGTGAGTGGCCAATTTTTTACCCGTGGCCAACACAGCCCCGGCGAGATTCTGAAATGGCCACTGCCAACGTTCCATGCGTTGGGCGGCGGCATGAATAAAAATCCATCCGGGCGCGCCCTGCTGAGCTAGAAAATCATAGCCACTGGGAATCGGGCCCGCGGCTCCCCTACAAAACTCTCGATACTCGGTCCACCAGTGAAACCCGCACGGCGCAACGGCTTCGAGATTCAAATGGGCGCGCAAATGGAAGTATCCTAAAACTTCGGCCGTAGACGAGCCAAATCCTCTTTGCACATAAGGTGAAAAAAACTTAATCCGCCACTTTTGAAAATCACAGCGAAATCTTTCTGCAAATTGTCCGGCCGGCGATTCTGGATGAAATGAATCACCAGTTTCGGCTAGATCTGAAGGCGCACTCGCCGACCATCGATACAAGGGATCGTGGGCCCAAACCAGCGCTGGCCCCAATCCCAGCGCCACGTATTCACCGACGGCAAATGTCTTTCCGGGAATTTGGATTGAAAATTGAGCGTTCGCTTCAGACTTCAATGTCGAACCTCTCTAAAAAGGGCCTATGATTAAGTCCAGAGCTAAGGACTTATGTTTTCGGTGCGACGGGCATCTTGCGAACGCATTTCACGGAGAGCTTCCACTGCATGCGAGAGAGAAATTCGTTTTCTCAGTGTTAAAATCTCCTCGAGTTTCTTTTGCAAAATCGGAATTTCTTGTTCCCTAGCTCCAGCCCCGAGGGTGAGATTCTTCAAATGCAAGCGCATGTGCCCTTCAATAATTCCATCTGTGACGAGAGCCCGCAACGCCCCAAGGTTTTGCACAAGGCCCGCAGCCGCTAGCACCCTCGATAAATCATTGGCCGAGCTGACCTCTAACAAGCGCATGCAAAGTGACGCCGTCGGGTGCAACGTCGTCACACCGCCGACGGTTCCCACCACCAACGGGGCTTGCAAAGTTCCCACGAGTTGATGGCCCTCCCGACGCCAACGGGTGATCGATCGGTACTGTCCAGATCGGCAGGCATAAGCGTGAACTCCCGCTTCGACCGCACGCCAATCATTTCCGGTGGCAATGAGGATCGGATCAATTCCGTTCAGAACACCTTTATTGTTGGTGGCGGCCCGATAGGGATCCAGCTCAGCAAACAATGACGCCTCTTCAATTTTTTCGGCGAGCTCAGCACTGATCTCATTCAACGTAATCGTCGCTTCCGTGATTTTTGTGTCCACCAAGTTGGAGAGGATGCACATTGTGATCTTCTCGCCACTTGCGTCTTCGATAGGTCCTTTGAGAAACTCACAAACCTGATTGATGACATTGGCACCCATGGCATCACATGGATTCATGTGCACGTGCAGAACGGCCATCGTTAAACCATCGGGTCGGATCATGCTGCGCAGATTGAGCGAAGTCACTCCGCCGCCCCGTTGAACTAGGCCAAATGCAACCTCCCGATTGGCAAGGTCCATCCACTCTCGGCCAAAAGCGTGGACAGTTTTTTGCAGCCTTTGAAAATCTTGAACTTTCGCAAATTGAATTTGGCCGATGATATCTTGGCCCTTGCAGGATGTTTCAATCCGACCCTTTTCACGAATCCACTTGGCCGTCTTACTGGCCGCGGCCACAATCGACGTTTCTTCAACGGCCATCGGAATCAGGCGATCTCGTTGATCGATCCGAAAATGAACCGCCACGCCCAAAGGGATTTGGAAATAACCAATCACATTTTCAATAAATTTTTCGCCGAGGGAGATGTCTTTCAAGCCCCCCTCTTGCAAATACTCAGCGCTCTCCTCGGCGAGCAAACCCGCGCGAGACAAAACTCGCAATCGCTCTGGATAGGAGAGTTTTGAGAAGCCTTGAAAAACTTTGTCCAGATTGGTTGCCATGCTCAAACCTTTCGCTGCCACTTCGAGGAATTGCGCAGATCACACAGTTTCATTGAACCTGTACAGAACATCGCAATGGCCAATTCTAACCTCATTTTGGCGTAAAGGTCACGAAGTGAGGCTTCGGCGTTGGGACGAATTTTCAAAGATGATGGGGCTTTACCTGTCGTCGGCGAAGATTCGAGCAATGCCTCTAGCCACGGCTTCGCTAAACCCACCATCTCAGCTCCAACAGCCAAAAGTTTGGCAACGTCAACGCCTGTTCGAACGCCCCCCGAGGCCCAAAGATGACCCTGTATCTCAGCCGAGATTGCGCCATGCAAACACTGCACGGTTCCCTGGCCCCAATGGCGAAAGCTCAAGGCAGCCGCCGCCAAAATGGGATCCTTCATTGTGCGCTCGCTTTCGATGCGACCCCAATGAGTTCCACCGGCTCCACTGACATCGAAATACTGCACACCTAAATTTTGCAGACGACGAAGCGCCGTCAGATTCAAACCACAGCCCACTTCTTTCACGATCACCGGAACGCCCGCGTCTCTCACCAAATCCCGCAATGAATTTTCGGCCCCCCTGAACTGAGGAGTTCCCTCTGGCTGCAGACACTCTTGCAGCGGATTGAGGTGTACAAAAATTCCCACAGCGTCGATTCGATCTATGAGCTGCAACACTTTCCTCGGTCCGTGAGAAATGAGTTGTGCCAGACCGATGTTCGCCAACACCAATGCTCGAGGATGCTCCCGACGAAAACTCCACTCGCTTTTCAGTTCGCTCTCTAAATCTCGACGCTGGGAGCCCACGGCAAACAAAACTTGATGGTCTTCAGAAAATTTTAGAAACAGTCGATTGATCTCTTGGCCAAAGCGATGGCCCGCCGTCATCGAAGAAATGAAAAATGGCACGCTCAATTTGTGATTGAGAAAATAAGAGGACGTATCGACATCTGCAAAGTTGAACGCAGGGAAGGCATCGTGAATCAGTTCAATTTGATCCAGATCACGAAGCGAGTTCGCTTGATTTCGCTCATCGAGGGAGAGACGCAAGTGATCGACCTTGCGACCTTCGAAGACATCTGTCTTTTCCGAAATAGTCACAGAGAGGTTTTCAATGGGCTTGGGCTTTGTCTTTGGCGCAGATTTTTTGTTGATAGATTTCTGGGAGCTTTTTTGAGGAGAACTTTTAGTCGCTTGATTGGAAAAGCGTTTGAGGGAACTGCGGAGAGGGCGATCTTCTTTCGATTTCATTTGCTGATCGCCCTCGAGGGCTCCTTAAGTGAGCGTGTGAACGCAGAGTGCTTTGAACGCATTCATGTCGTGGACGGCTAAGTCCGCCAAATTTTTGCGATCAATGGTCACTCCAGCCTTAATCAAACCGCCAATGAGGCGTGAGTAGGTAGTTCCACAAATGCGAGCCGCTGCATTGATCCGTTGAGTCCAAAGACGGCGGAAATCTCGTTTGCGAACTTTGCGATGTCTGTACATGTACACCATCGCGCGATCATTCTTCTCAACCGCGTGCGTGTAACAACGGCTGTTTGCGGAATATCGACCTTTTGAGGCTTTGAGAACTTTTTTATGTCTTGCTCGGTTGGTTTTACCACTTTTTACACGTGCCATTCATGACTCCTTAAAACACCAAAACGCGACGGGTTTGGTACATGTTTGCATCGTGAACGTAGGCGGTCTGTCCCAGATGTCGCTTCACTTTCGAGCTCATGTGCGAGTTCAAATGCCGAAGTCGGGTGTTTTTGTGTTTCACTTTGCCGCCGGGAAGCAGGCGAAGACGCTTCTTGGCCCCACTGTGGGTGCGCTGTTTCATGTTGTCCTCCTCTGACAGGGCGTTCGCTCGAGAAAATCTAAAAAATCTAAGCGACTCTTTTTGTTGAGCTGTCCTAAAAGCACTCTCTCTTAAGACCAGCAACCCCACCTTTTTGCAACTTGAGAAGCAAAAGTAGGGCGAGCCTCTGTCAGCTATGAACCGATACTCCTAACGGAGTCAGGTGAGATTGTCTACAACTCTTGTCAAGTCGGTCAGGATTGGGAGACGTCAGGGTGGATGAAGGGCCACCGATGGCAACCATCGATGGCGATCTGAGTGTTTGTCGCTACTCCGCGTCGTCGTCAGCCGACTCGCTGGCAAGCTTTTCTTGCTCCTCGATGTCTTTGGCCGACTTCGGCTTCAGCGGGTGAAGTTTGAGATAGTCTTTCACTTTGACTGGGTCTGGAGCCACCAAAAGAAAAAGGGCCTTGCCCTCCATTTTGGGAGCTGCTTCGACCACGGAAATGTCTTTGAGACCTTCCAAGAATCGCTTCAAAAGCTGCATACCGAGCTCTTGATGGGCCATCTCACGTCCCATGAAACGCAAATTGACCTTCACCTTATCGCCCTCAAGCAAGAAGCTGCGAGCATGTTTCAGCTTCGTGTCCAAATCGTGCTGATCCGTGCGAGGTCGCATCTGTATCTCTTTGACGGTGACGATGACTTGCTTTTTACGAGCCGCTGCTGCCTTCTTTTTGTTTTCATATTTGTACTTGCCGTAATCCATGATTTTGCAGGTCGGCGGCGATGCCGTCGGTGCAATTTCAATCAAATCCAAACCGCGATCTTCGGCTAAGCGAACACCCTCGGGAACCGTCATCACGCCGAGCATCGTGCCCTCTTCATCAATGACACGAATTTGCTGAGCCCGAATCTGACGATTGACTCGCAAGCCATCGCCACGTTTTTTGTCTTTGTCTTGAAACCCTCCTCGAAAGGGTCGATCAAACTGACTGATATTTACCTCCACACGGTCTATCTAGTTTCTCACTTTTCATTCTTCAAATTCATTCTTCAAACTGACTTCTTAATCTTCGCTCACGGACATCTTGGGTGATAGCGGCAATGGCCTCACCCGCGGCCATCGGAGGCAGCGATTTGCCAGACCGGAGGCGGATTGAAACTTTTTTCTCTTCGGCTTCTCGGTCACCCACCACGATCATATAGGGAATCCGCTCAAGTTGCGCTTCACGAATTTTATAATTTAGCTTTTCGTTGCGGCGGTCAAATTCGACCCTCAAGCCATTGGCAAAGAGCTGCTTTTCAACATCTTCGCAAAACTCATTCACTCGGTCCGTGATATTGATGACACGGGCCTGGATGGGCGCCAGCCAGGCCGGCAAATGCCCAGCCGTGTGCTCGAGATAAACGCCGATGAACCGCTCGAGCGAACCGAGGATGGCTCGGTGGAGAATCACGGGTTTATGTTCGGTGTTATCTTCACCGGTGTATTTCAAATCAAAGGCCAATGGTAAGTTGAAATCACATTGCAAAGTGCCCAACTGCCAAGGCCGCTTCAGAGCATCCACGAACATAATGTCAAGCTTAGGACCATAAAAGGCACCGTCTCCTGGATTGACCTTGTAGGGGATTTTCAAACTCTCAAGAGCATTGGCGAGAGCCCCTTCAGCGCGATCCCAGATTTCATCGGTGCCCATTCGTTTTTCAGGGCGGGTCGACAAGTACACCAGAAACTCGTCCATCCCCAAAAGATGATAGACGTCATTCAAGAGTTTCATAAAGGAACCAATTTCGCCCTGAAGCTGCTCCATCGAACAAAAGATATGGGCGTCGTCTTGGCAAAAGGTGCGAACGCGCGCGAGTCCATGCATAGTCCCCGATTTTTCGTAGCGATGAAGGCGACCGAAATCAGCCATCCGAAGGGGGAGGTCTCGGTAAGAATGGCGCTCAGACGCAAACAGCAGACAGTGCGAGGGACAATTCATCGGCTTCGAGGCAAAGTCGCGCTCTTCAACGCGGGTGAAATACATGTTCTCTTTGTAGTTTTGATAATGGCCAGACTGGTGAAACAAATTGACGTCAAAAATCTGCGGCGTGATCACTTCTTGATAGCCGCAATTGCGGTAAAATTCGCGGAGAAGAATCTGAAGCTGCGTGTAGATGATCGTGCCTTTGGCCGTGAAAAATGGCGAACCCGGTGCCCACTCGTGAAAGTGAAATAGGTTCATTTCTTTACCTAGCTTGCGATGATCCCGTTTTTTCGCCTCTTCGAGATTGTGAAGATGTTGCTCCAATTCTTTTTTATCGCGAAAGGCGGTGGCGTAGATTCGCTGGAGCATCGGATTTTTTTCGTCACCGCGCCAGTAAGCACCCGCCACACTGAGGAGCTTGAAAGCTTTGATTTGGCCCGTGGACTGCACGTGAGGCCCACGACACAAGTCGAACCAGGGTCCTTGGTGATAGATGGTGACCTCGGGTTGACCGAGATCTTGAATGATTTGAACTTTGAAGCGCTCACTCATTTTTTCAAACGTAGAAATCGCTTTTTCTGTGGGCCATACCTCTTTGATGAGAGGATAGTCGGCGCTGACAATCTTTTGCATGGCCGCTTCGATTTTTGAAAAGTGCTCTTCGGTGAAAGCAAAGGGCGAATCGAAGTCGTAAAAAAATCCATTGTCGATCACAGGACCAATGGTGACTTTCACCTCGGGCCAAATCGACTGAACGGCCTGAGCCATCACGTGCGCGGCAGAGTGACGAATGACTTCGTTGGCCTCGGGATCTTTGGTGGTGATCAACTGAATGCGATCGCCGTCTTGCAAAACGGTTCTTAAATCGCGAACCTCAGAGTCATTGCCAATGCGAACACCCAATGTCTCTTTAGCCAAACGCGGCCCGATGCTCTGGGCCACATCCAGGGCCGTCGGGGGTTGTGAAAATTCGCGAACACTGTTGTCTGGAAGGTGAATCGAAATGGAAGCCATGAGATTAAAACTGAGTCTGATCTATTTTCGATCGGCGAAAATAGGGAAAAGGCACGACTGCGCAATAAGGGAAAAAACTGTTGAGGCATTTCAATCGGGTCATTGCATCCTTTGAGCGATATTATTAAGTGCGCGATAGGGTGAGGTAGGATCTCACGCCAGTATTATGTAGAATTTATGCACAGAGATCAAGCTGAGAGCTTCCGAAAGACAATTCTGCTGCCAGGGGTTATAACCTTTCAGATCAAATCGAGGAGGAACACATGACTATTGGGATCCAAAATCGGATTTTGGGAATTGCGGTCGCTAGTTTGTTGGTCACTGTATGGGGATGCACCAGCCCTTCGAAGCCCGAAACTCAGGCAAATAAAAAAAATGGGGCTCCCGCCAGCACAAAACC
>CALCCV010000703.1 GCA_937900305.1 uncultured Pseudobdellovibrionaceae bacterium
TTCCGACCGGCCAAAGCCAGACAGTGGCCGAGCTGGGTCCCGCTATCAAAACCGCACACTCACACCGCGCGCAAGCCGTCGCCCAATGGATGGCCAAAGTGCGCGCACTTTCTTAGAATTTCGAAGAGTCGAGGCGAAGAGCTTTCGCTCTCGAATCTCGCCCCACTTCTCCCCCTCTTTGCCGTCACAAATCTCCTCTTGCGCAGCACTTCTTTCATGAGCTGTTAATGACAACTCCCTAGATGCCTTGTTAGGAATCTGTTCAACGTTTGTTGAGAGTGCGCTGATTATTTCCGAATGCCTGAGGAGGTCGCCGTTGGAGGGAATGAAGATTTTTGCTGGAAACTCCAATCCTGCACTTGCTGAACGCGTCGCTAAAGAACTTGGCACTAATCTCGGTCACTCTCAGGTGTCCTCATTTGCCGATGGCGAAATTCAGGTTGAGATCAAAGAAAGCGTTCGTGGCCAGCACGTATTTCTGATTCAAAGCACCTGCCCTCCGGTGAATCAAAACTACATGGAGCTCTTCATCATGCTGGATGCGCTCAAACGCGCTTCAGCCCATCACGTGACGGCCGTCATTCCTTATTACGGTTATGCTCGGCAAGATCGCAAGGTGGCGCCGCGGGCTCCGATTTCGGCAAAGTGCGTGGCCGATCTTTTGACGACGGCGGGAGCCAATCGCGTGGTCGCTGTGGATCTTCATGCTGCCCAAATCCAAGGCTTCTTCAATGTTCCAGTGGATCATCTTTTCGCGATTCCAACTTTCGCTCGTGCCTGGCGCGAAGCCCAGGGGATCGGTTCTGACTATGTCATCGTCAGTCCCGATGCTGGCGGGGTGGAGCGATGCCGCGCCTTTGCCAAACGGATCGAGGCCTCCATTGCCATCATCGACAAACGCCGCTCGGGCCCAAATGAAGCCAAGGCTCTGCATCTCATCGGCGATGTGAAAGACAAAATCGCCGTCGTCTTAGACGACATGATCGATACGGCGGGGACTCTCACTCAAGGGGTTGACACTCTTCTAAAAAATGGGGCAAAAAAGGTGTTTGCCGTAGCAACGCACCCTGTGCTATCTGGACCTGCCCTGAATCGAATTCGCGAAAGCAAACTTGAAAAATTGTGGGTGAGCGACACCATTCCTCTGTCGGCCGCGGCCATAGAGAGTGGCAAGATCGAAGTGGTTTCGATGGCCCCAGTGCTGGCCGAAGCCATCAAGCGAATCTACGGCAATGACTCTGTCAGCAGCCTTTTTGACTAGCGCTTGGTTCTGATAGTACTTGATTTGATGAATGCTTGATGAGTTTGATGAGTTATAGAAAAGATTTGAATCTACGAGAGCACGAGAGGTTAGGATATGAAACAGCGTATTGAATTGACAGTTGAGAATCGCACCACTGGTAAACACTTCAGCCGAAGCTTGCGAAAAGAAAAAAAGATTCCCGCCGTCATCTACGGTGCCATGGAAAATGCGAATGTTTTCGTTAACGAAAACGACGTTTTGAAATACCACACCCGCGCTTACGAGAATGCGCTGTTCAATTTGAAAAGCGGTGATGCCAAAGCCAACGGCAAAGTGGTTTTGATGAAATCTGTAGATATTCATCCTCTCTCTCGCCGCCCCGTTCACGTAGACTTTTTTGCTCTCGACTTAACGAAAAATGTTCGTTTGAGTGTGGAAGTTCGCTTGGAAGGCAAGCCCATCGGTTTGGCCGAAGGCGGGCTGTTGAATCAGGTGATTCGTCAAGTCGAAATCGAGTGTCTGCCCACAGAAATTCCAGAATTTTTCACCATTGACGTTTCTCACCTCACATTGGGAACTTCAGTGCACGTCTCTGATTTGAAAATCTCAGAGAAAATGAAAATGCTCTCAGCTCCTGAGTTGACTCTCGCGGTTGTGAATAAGGCCGAAGATGAAGTCGCTGCGGCTGCAACTCCGGCTGCTGATGCGGCGGCTGCGGCTCCGGCTGCTGGTGGCAAAGCTGCGCCGGGCGCGAAAGCGGCTGCGGCTCCTAAAGCTGATGACAAAAAAGCTGCTCCTGCTAAAGACGCCAAGAAGTAGTTTCGGTCAGGTTCAAATCTTGAGCCGGCCTTTCGACACGGCCTTTGAAATTGCGGGGCCGCGTAAGGACTTTTGCCAATGTGGTTGATCGTGGGGCTGGGCAATCCTGGCCGAGAATATGAACGCACTCGACACAACATTGGCTTTCTTTTGGTCGATCAATTTCTTCAAGATTTTCAACGACTGACAAATGTTCAGCTTCCCTCAAGCCCTCGGTGGCAATCGCAGTTCAAAGCTGAACTTTGCAAACTCACTTTTAAAGATCAGGATCTGATTCTTCTGAAGCCCCAAACTTTTATGAATCTCAGCGGAGAGGCTGTGGTGGCTGCCCGCGGATTTTTCAAAATTCCCATCGAAAACGTGGTCACCGTGCAGGACGAAGTCGACCTTCCGTTCGGCCAAATTCGGGTTCACTTTGAAAGAGGGCACGGCGGCCACAATGGAATTCGCAGCATCACCCAGCTGATGGGCAGCAATGCCTATCATCGCTTACGAATGGGTGTGGGCAAACCGACTCAGCCAGGCCCCTCGGTCGCCGACCATGTGCTAGGTCCATTTAACAAAGATGAAGAGTCGCAAATGAATGAAGTTTTGGGCCGTGGATGTCAGGCTCTTCTGTCCTTGATTCAAGATGGCTATGCAAAAACAGCCACCCGCTTTAATGTTTAACAAACGCACCTCGTTACCAAAGGGAGAGTGATCATGGCTCTGCAAGTAGGAATTGTCGGATTGCCCAATGTTGGCAAAAGCACCCTGTTCAATGCATTGACCTCAGCTAAAGCCGAAGCAGCCAACTACCCTTTTTGCACGATCGATCCCAACGTCGGAGTTGTGACCGTTCCCGATCTGCGCTTGGAAAAAATCACGAGCTTTATCAAACCTCAGTCCGTGATTCCGACGACGATTGAATTTGTCGATATCGCAGGGATCGTCAAGGGAGCGAGCCAGGGTGAGGGTTTGGGCAACCAGTTCCTCAGTCACATTCGCCAGACCGATGCGATCGTTCACGTGGTTCGATGTTTTGACGACAATAACATCATTCACGTTTCGGGCAGTGTCGATCCTGTGCGCGATATGGAAGTGATCAATACCGAACTGATGCTGGCAGATTTAGACTCTGTCGACAAACGGTTGAAGCGGGTGGAAAAAATGGCGAAAGCCCCCGCCGCCGACAAAAAACTGAAAATGGAATTTGAGGTGACCAAAAAAATTCACGAAGCTCTGAGCGCGGGGTTGCCCGCCCGCAGTGTGAAGCTCGATGAACTGGAAGCCCCTTTCGCCAAAGAAATGCATTTGTTAACTTCAAAGCCAGTGCTCTACGCCTGCAATGTTTCTGAAGGTGATTTCACTGCGCACGGAAATGCATGGACCAAAGATGTTTTCGCGCGCGCGAAAGAAGAGGGCAATTCCGCTCTCTTGATCTGCTCTGCTATGGAGGCAGAAATTGCCCAATTGGCGCCCGAAGATCGCAAAGAATTTTTGGACTCTTTGGGTGTGACCGAGTCGGGATTGACTCGATTGATTCGCGAAGCCTATTTGCTGTTGGGGCTGCAAACTTATTTTACCGCCGGTGAAAAAGAAGTGCGGGCTTGGACGATTCGGGCGGGCACGAAAGCCCCTCAAGCGGCGGGAGTGATTCACACTGATTTTGAAAAAGGATTTAT
>CALCCV010000704.1 GCA_937900305.1 uncultured Pseudobdellovibrionaceae bacterium
AGACATCGTAAGCAAATCCCATTTATTGGCCTCCTGGAAAAGAGCATTGTATTGAATGCTTTAGATACTCGTAAGGAGAAAATGAAGTCAACTTTGCAATGCTACGCGCACCAAAAACCCTTTAAATTGACTTAGAATTGTCGTGGACGAATGAGTAGATGACACGCACATTTTGATGCGGCGAGAAGGAGTTGGGAATGGATGGCCATTTTGAGGAATGTTTCTGGAGGCAATTCCAGCAATGAGGATTTCAAATGAAATATCTCGTGTTCAATCACAAGATTGGGTCAGGGCTCTAGCCATGTGGGCGCCCCTCGCCCTGCTCGCAATTCTTCAGCTGCTTTTCAGCGTGCCCTATCTCCAGTGGGATGAATGGGATGCTTTTGCACCGATGATTGACTCTTCGTTGAGTGGAGCAGATCTTCTGGCGTTCTTTTGGCAGCACCACAACGTCCATCGGCATCCACTGGCCAAAATCCTTTATTGGCTGACATTGCAACTAACCCCATCCACTCAACCCCTCATGTGGCTATCGTTGATTTTGGTAGCGGCCTCATTTTCAATTTTAATTCGAATGTTGGAAGAGAAAAAAGGCCTTCTTTCAAACTTTCAAGTCTTCTTAGTTTCGGCTCTGTATTTTTCACTCAGCTACGTGGGTAATTTCTTTTCCGCGATGAACATTTGTTGGACATTGATTCAATTTGCAGTGGTTTTTTTCTGCTATGGACTGGCCAAAAAGCGATGGCCAGTCACATTAGTTTCGGCCATTTTGGCATTCCTATCCATCGGGCTATGGCCGATTTTTATTGGAATCTACTTGTTAGATTTGCTGATCCACTGGCTAGAAAACAAAGAGCTGCAGAGCCGTCTTTCAGAAATAATGGTTGCGACGGTGATTGCGACATTGATGGTGATTTTCTATTTTTCGAACAGTCCAACTCTGGCCTCTCAAGCCTCTCCGCAGACTTCGGATCACTTGCGCATCGCCTCAGAATTTTTTCTACTTATGCTTGGTCTTCCATTTCACTCAGTCGACCGTTGGCTTCAAATTTTTGCGGGTTTATTTTTTTTAGGATCGGGACTTTGGATCTGTATTCGGTCCTTGCGCGCCGGCCGAAAATTTGAAATTTTGTTGATCGCCGCGGCGGTTGCGGCGGCGCTTTTGATTTCCTATGCAAGATCTGTTGAGCCGGTTGTGGCGCACGAGCGTTACACCAGCCCCTTAATGCCTGCTTGGGTAGCTATTGCTTATTGTTGGCTGAAATGGGGAGGCGAGCGCGTTTGGATGCGGAATGTGGGTGTTGGATTTCTCAGTGTGCATTTGGTTTTCAGTTTAGAAGGGCCGATCCGTCGCCAGATTCGATTTTTTAAGGAACACGAGCAGGCGCAGGTTTGCCTCGAGGAAGTTTTAAATGGCCAAAGTTCTTATGATGAGCGCAAAAATTGTATGGAAATTCTCTATCCGGATGAGAGCTTTTTACCGACTGCGGCTCGTTTGCGCGGACTTTTCAAATAGCTAGGACTTCGGATGGAGTTGATCGCCAGAACCCTGAATAATTCGGCCTGCAATGATCGACAAAATCACGTAGTCAAAAAAGCAGCGCAACGTCCATGCGAGAGCGGCGCCGCGCAGACCCCAGTTGGATATCAAGAACCACAGTGATGTGATGTAAAGCGGAAGTTCTACCAAATGAACTTTGGCGGTGAGATCCGAACGCCCGAGGCCTTGGATCAACGCGAATGGAATCCACGCCACTGAGTTGAAACCAATTCCGACGAGCAATATCGCCAGAGCTGGATAAGAGTTTTCGGCGAACTCCTCACCCAGCCACTGCTTGAGGGCGAAGCGGCCCACGGCAATTCCAAACAATACAATTCCGAACATGATGACCGCTAAGACCAAAGACCCTCGGCGATACAGATGAATTCTGTGCGCAACATCCGCTTGTTTGGCGAAGGCTGGAAAAAGTGTGCGGCTGAGGGCGGACGGCAAAATCAGCAATCGGGAAACGATTTCTGCGGGGGTGGTGTAGTAGGGAATTTGCGCCGTTGGAATCATCGCGGCGACAAAAAAACGATCAAAATAGACCATCACAGGTCCGATCACATTGCTGATGGAAACCCAGCCCCCCTCTCTCATCAAATGGGTGGATTGGGAAAGTGGGAGTGAGCGGTAGTTTTTCAGCGCCGGTTCCACTGAAAAACAAAGTCGCAAATGCAAACCCATGTAGAGGTAGCGAAGCAAGGCCAAACCAAAAACAATCCACGGCAATTGGGGTGATAAAAATGCGATTCCGAACGGAATTAAGAAATTGAAAGTGCCCATCTGAATCTGTAAAAAACTGAGTCGCGGAAATTGCTCTTTGGCCTCAAGAAATCCGCGCAAACCGGCCGTCAAAGTGATTGCCGGCAATGTCAGCGCCATGATTTTTAAACTCAGCAGGCCCTCTCTATAAACCGATTCCGAAGCTTTCGATCTTAAAAAATCATGGGCGCTCGTCCACTCTCCAAAAATATAAAGTCCCATCGCACCGATGGATGTGATCAACAAAATCAGTTTTAAAATCGACCAAAACGTTTCTGAAATTTCAACGGAGGATTTGAAACCCAACATGGCGGACACTTTCAATGTCATCACCCGTGACAAACCAAAATCTAGAAATGAAAAATAGCCAATCACGGCCCAGACCAGAGTGAGAACTCCGAATCGCTCGAGTCCCATCTGCTGAATGAGTTTAGGAATGACCACAAGTCCAATGAGTAGCGGAAAGGCCTGGCCCAACAAGTTGTGATAGCTGTGTTTAGCAATTTGGCTTTTGAACATGGCTGGTCCTTATATTTGACGTTCTCTTCGTCGTGTTCCTATTGTAGAAGACGGATGTGCAAAGCGAAACGATTTCCCAGAGATGTGTGATGCTTATGAGTGAAGCGAAGATCTTACACATTTGCGTCAACTATCGCAACGACCACGAGACAAAGTCTTTCGTCGAATCTTGCCTCAAATTAACGGGTGCCGACCAGGTTTTCTTTGTGGTGTGTGACAACTCCGCGGAGCGTTTCGACAGCGTCGGTGAGATTTTAAAGCCCCTCGCTCAAAAAAAGAACATTTTGTTGCTGGCCAATGACGACAATCCTGGATATCTCGGCGCGGCTCACCGGGCGCTTGAGAAAATTCGATCCACTTTAGGTCTCGCGCCTCAGGATTTCAGTCATGTCATTCTATCGAATACGGATTTGGTGATCGACTCCAAGGCGTTTTATGCAGAGTTGCTCAAGCTGGCGGCGGATTCGGAGGTGGGCCTTCAGGCCCCTTCGGTGATCTCGACACTCACGGGCCGCGAGGGCAACCCGCTCTATCCAGTTCGCCCCTCTTTGCGAAAAATTCGTCGACTCCGTTTTGTGTATGGTTATTACGCATTGGCCGTCTGCTATCATCTGCTGAGTTTCTTAAAGGCGAGGTTTTTGAGGTGCCAAAACCCTTCTGAGGGGCGTGGATCGGTGGCCTCGGACCCTTACGCTGTTCATGGTTCGTTTTTGATATTGCGATCGATTTTTTTTCGGCGAGGGGGGACGTTGAACTATCCAGTCAGACTCTACGGTGAGGAGTTGTTTTTGGCCGAACAAGTTCGCAAACTGAAATTGAAGACTGAAATTCTTTTTTTCCTCAAAGTGGTGCACCGAGAAAAAGGCACAGAGAGCCATTGGTGGGGTCGGATCGGGTTGTCTCGACGAACGTTCATTTTTAAAAAAGAGTCGATCAACTATATTGCGTCGCTGTGGGAGGCCATCGCGTGAAGATTGGAATTGCTCTGGCCATCTTCAATCCCAATCTGGACTTTTTGTCAGACCAATTGAAATCGTTGATTCATCAATCCCACCTCGACTGGGAGTGTGTCCTTTCCGATGAATCCACCGATCCAATTGTAAGTCGGCAGGCCGAACAGCTGAGCGGGCTAGATCCGAGATTTCGATGGGTGCGACGACAAGAGCTGCCGCGAGGGCCCGCCGCTAATTTTGAATATGCTCTCAATCAGTTGAGCGCGAGTTGTGAAGTTTTTGCTTTTTGTGATCAAGATGATATCTGGGAACCGCAAAAACTCGAACGTCTTCTCGAGTTGTTGGAAAAAAAACCTGCGGCTCCTCTCGTGCACAGTGATTTGAGTTTGATTGACGGCAAGGGGCAGATGATCGCCACTTCGTGCTGGCAAATGGAAAAACGAAACTTTGCACACAATAGCAGTCTGTTGGAATTGGTGCTTCGCAATCGAGTCACGGGCTGTACGATGATTTTTCGAAAAGATCTTTTGAATTTAGCACTGCCATTCCCAAAAGAAGTTCACGGAGCGTATTTGCATGATCACTGGGTGGCTTCACTGGGCTTGATCTTAGGTCCTGCGGTGGATTGCGGCGAACCGCTGGTGCAATACAGACAACATGGTGGCAACGTCGTTGGAGCGAGCGATCTCGGCTGGTGGCCTTCTCTCGCCCGCATTTTTCGCGCCGCCATTTTTTTTAAAACTAAGGCTGATGCGGCTTTTCGGGTGCGATACAAGTTGGCTAAAGATTTGCGGGATCGGATCCAGGAGCGAAAACCCGAATCGCTTCACTTCGTTGAGGTGGAGCTCGAAACCTTTCTCAAGCCTCGAAGACTTCTTTTTTTTCGAGGCTTGCGGGGCGCTAAATTTATGACTCAGGAGTTTTTAATTTGGCTCCTACTCAATTTAAGCTTTCACGACCTTAGCGTTGGGAGTGCGATAGACTCCGCGAGTGTCGACGATCAATTTGGCACTCTTTAGGAGTAAATCGTAGTCAAAAAGGTCGTGATTTGTGGCTAGTAAAACACAGTCGTACGCTGCAATTTCTGCGGCCGAAAACTTCACACTTGTTAAATCAAATTGATGTTCTCGCATTTTTGGAAAAACAGGAACAAACGGATCACAGTACTGAATTTGTGCACCCTTTGCCCGCAAAATTTCCATGATTTGAACCGCGGGGGACTCGCGCATGTCGTTGATATTTTTTTTGTAAGCAATGCCCATCACCAAAATGCGCGCATTTTTGACTGATAGGAGACGTTGATTCAATGCCTCGGTGAGCTTTTCGACCACCCAGTTGGGCATGCTGGTGTTGATCTCTCCGGCGAGCTCAATGAATTTGGTGTGCATGCCATACTCTTTGGCCTTCCAAGTGAGATAAAAAGGATCAATCGGAATGCAATGTCCTCCGAGACCTGGGCCAGGATAGTAGGCGGTGAAGCCAAATGGCTTGGTGGCTGCGGCCTGAATCACTTCGTAAATATCGATGTCCATTTTATCGGCCACAATTTTCATCTCATTGACGAGTCCAATGTTGACGGCCCGATGAATATTTTCGAGAAGCTTTGTCATTTCGGCGGCGCGCGTGGAGCTGACAGGTACGACTTGATCGATGACACCACTATAGAGCGCAATGCCAAGCTCTAAACATTGGGGTGTCACTCCCCCGCAGACCTTCGGAATCGTTTGGGTGTGAAACTTGGGATTTCCTGGATCTTCACGCTCGGGCGAAAAAACGAGAAATAGATCGCGGCCGACTTTGAAGCCTCGACTTTCCAGTCTTGGCAACAATTCTTCGTCGGTGGTTCCGGGATAGGTCGTGCTCTCTAAAGACACAATTTGGCCGGCGCGGAGGTGAGGCAAAATGGCGTCGGTGGTATTGATGACGTAACTCAAATCAGGATCTCGATGTTTGCTCAGCGGTGTGGGCACGCAAATAATAATGGCGTCGCAACTCTGTAATTCTTGATAATCCAATGTTGCAACGAGCTTTTTGGATTTGACGGCACTCTCAATTTTTTCAGCCGGAATGTGCGTGATATAACTTTGGCTGGCGTTAATTCTATTTACGTAGTCAGAATTGATATCAAGTCCAACCACCTTGAAACCGGCTTCAGCATAGCGAAGAGCTAAGGGCAGTCCGACGTAGCCCATCCCAATGATTCCGATGATGGCCGTTTTGTTATGAAAATTTTGAACGAGATCTTTCAACGCCTTCGGTGCAGTGGTCATGTTTCTTCCTTTAGTTCTTTTCTCAGCGTACCTGGATCTTTAGTTTGCCTTGGCTCTGTTGAAAATCAATGCCTATGCGACCTCGACCTCGAGAGTGCAAAAAGCGACATAATGCTCTGCGCAGATCGGCCTCAGAATATTCACGAATTTGGTGCCTGACTTCGACCTTGCTTTCCGGGTAGGAACTGAAGAATATTGCGCAAACTAAGGATTCATATGCAGCGAAAGAAAGTCATCGTTACGGGCGGAGCGGGTTTCATCGGAAGCACGTTGGTAAGAACACTTTTGAAACAAGATTACGGGGTCACCGTGGTCGACTCTCTCACCTATGCAGGTCACCTGGGAAATATTGAATCGCTCATTGGTGAAAATTGCCAATTTGTCCGCGCTGACATCGGTGATTTTAAAGCGATGAGTCAGCTTTTCGAACGCGAGCGTTGGGATGGAGTTTTTAATCTCGCGGCAGAAAGTCACGTTGACAACTCCATTTCTGGTCCACAGGCGTTTGTCGATACAAACGTGACAGGAACTTTTCAATTGCTTGAGGCCACTCGCAAAGCTTGGTCTACGTGGTCTGAAGCTGACAAAAAGAATTTTCGCTTCGTTCACATCTCAACCGACGAAGTTTTTGGTTCTTTGGGTGAAACGGGAAAGTTCACGGAAGCGACGGCCTATGCTCCGAACTCTC
>CALCCV010000705.1 GCA_937900305.1 uncultured Pseudobdellovibrionaceae bacterium
AATAAACACCATAGAACATTTTGCGAACAAGATCCTGCCAACGATGCTCCGTATCGACATTTCTGGGAAAAATTAAACCGGGGAGAATTTGATTCAGGAGAGTACAAACGGATTGGCAAAGGTGGCCGAGAGGTGTGGGTCAACGCATCTTACAATCCCGTCTTCGATGTCAACGGCAAGCCCTATAAGGTTGTTAAGTACGCGACAGACATCACAAAGGTCAAAGTGATGATCCATTCGGTGGAAGAGACTGCGCGAGTGCTGTCGGCCTCTTCGCAAGAACTGACGGCCACTGCCACAGAAATGTCGAGCACCGCTGCGCAAACTAGCAAGGAGTCAGTGGTTGCCGCGGCAACGGCTGGACAAGTTGCAGCCGGAGTGCAGATTGTTGCCACGAACATCGAAGAAATGGCGGCTTCGATCAAAGAAATTTCAAGATCCGCCACTGAATCTTCAGAGATGGCAAAGATCACGCTGGCGCGCGCACAAGACACCAACAAAACAATTACGCAACTTGGAGTTAGCAGCCAAGAGATCGGCGACGTTATCAAGGTGATCAGTTCGATTGCTCAGCAGACGAATCTCCTAGCTCTCAATGCCACCATCGAAGCTGCACGTGCCGGGGATGCTGGCCGGGGCTTCGCGGTTGTTGCCAACGAGGTCAAGGAATTAGCAAAACAGACGGCCAAAGCGACTCATGAAATTACAAATAAAATTGGCGCTATTCAAAAAGACACGCAAAATGCCGTCGATGCCATCGGAGGAATTGCGCAGGCGATTGATCGACTCAACGGCATTTCTGGCATCATCGCCGCCGCGGTGGAAGAACAAACGGCGACGACCAACGAAGTGGCTCGGGTGGTGGTTGACTCCAAAAAAGGTGTGGAGTCGATTGCGTCCACGATCATGAATGTTTCGCGAGCTTCCGAGCAGAGCACCGGCGCATCGGAACAGACCCTTATGGCGAGTAAGGACTTGGCTAAGTTGGCGTCTCAGCTGAATTCTTTGATTGCGGCAAGTTAATTCAGGAGATGGCACTCATGGAAAAAATTAGAACTCTGATCGTCGATGACTCCGTTGTCTTTCGATCTCAGATTAGAATGTGCCTGGAAAAGGCGGAATTTTTAGACGTCGTTGGTGTTGCTTCTAATGGCCACATTGCACTTGAAAAGTTAAGACACGAACGCGTGGACTTGATGATCTTGGATTTGGAAATGCCGGTGCTCGACGGACTCGGCACCCTCCAAGAAATGCGGAGATTAAATTTGTCATGCAAGGTCATCGTCTTTTCCTCCCTATCTCCACGGGGCGCGAAAAATACTCTCGAGGCTTTGGATTTGGGCGCTGTGGATTTCGTGGCAAAGCCCAATGGAACTTACATCCAATCGTTCCAATCGAAGTCTTCTGATATTTTGACAGATCTTTTGCTGCCAAAGATTCGAGACCTCTTCGACCGGGACCTAGAGGGTTGCAATGATGGCTCGAAAACTGAAAGTTCAAATTTCAATTGGTTGAGATTTGAGCCAAAAATGATTTTCATCGGCTGTTCCACCGGTGGCCCAATGGCCCTCGAAAAAATTTTTTCGGGACTGCGGGCTCCATTTGATTGCCCGATCTTAATTGTTCAACACATGCCCCCGGTTTTTACAGCCAACCTTGCCGGCAGAATTTCTAAAATATGCGGCGTCCCCGCAGCGGAAGGGCGTCACGATGAAATCATTGAGGCCAATCGGATCTACATTGCGCCCGGCAATTTTCACATGAGAATGGAAAAAGTCGGTGTGGCAATGAAAATCAAGCTGAATCAGGAGGATTGCGAAAATTCCGTAAGACCGTCCGTTGATCCACTGTTTAGATCCGCCGCAAAGTACTTCGATGGCAACGCCCTGGGCGTGATTTTAACGGGGATGGGCAAAGACGGGTTGCAAGGATCCCAACAATTGCGTGCACGAGGCAATCCCATCATCATCCAAAATCGTGAGTCCTGTGTGGTTTTTGGGATGCCAGGCGCACTCTACCAATGTGGAGCCTATGACTCTATCCAAAATCTCGAACAAATCACAGAAACCTTGAATCGCTATTTGCATCGCCGACCCGTGACCAAGTTAGGAGCCGCATGAAGGCCGAAGAAATTCTCACGTATTTTGCCAGATGGATTGAAACCGAAACAGGAATTGTGTATGAAGGGCAGAACTTATATCAACTTCAAGACCGGTTGGATCAACTAGCTAGGCTCTTTAAACTGCAGTCTTCCGAAGACCTGTGGCGCAAGGCCCAAGGTGGTATCACCGGAGAGTTTCGAGAGAAGCTCGTCGACACCTCAACAAACAACGAAACCTCATTTTTCCGCGATCCCAAATTTTACGACTGTTTGAAAAAGTCCATTCTTCCGTTAGTGATTTCCCAAGTGGAGAAATTTTCGGATTTACAAGTTTGGTCTGCCGCAAGTTCCACCGGCCAAGAACCCTACAGCCTGGCCATGATTTTGTTTGAAATCGCCTTGGCCCGCAATCAGAACCCGCCGAAAATTTTTGCGACAGACATTTCAACACGAGCGCTGACGAAAGCGATGGCGGGTCAATACAATGAGCTCGAAATCAATCGGGGATTGACGCCGGAGATGAGAGATCGATTCTTTAAAAGAGATGAAAAAAACATATGGTCTCTAGATGCCAGGATCAAAAATATGGTGCATTTCGAAAATCTAAATCTCAAAGAGCAATTCTCCATAAACAAAAAGTTCGATCTCATTCTATGTCGAAACATTTTGATTTATCAGCGCCTTGAAGCAAAAATGAAAATTGTCAAGAATTTGGCATCGCAACTTAGACCCAACGGTTTTTTATTGATGGGGGCCGGAGAAAGTCTCCTTGGGCTTTCTGATTCCTTCCATACGTCATTGATTGATGGAGTTGCTATTTACCAGCACAAACAAAAGATATTGGCCGCAGCTTAGCAAATAAGAGGTAACAAATGTCAAAACGAATACTGATAGTCGACGATGAGCCCGAATTGATTGAGATCATTTCGCTAATGTTTCAAAAAGCTCAATGGCAGACCGAGTCCGCTCCGAACGGTCTGGTGGCTTTGCAAAAGATGAAGATTTTCTCTCCAGATGTCATCCTATCAGACATCCACATGCCTGAAATGGATGGCCTGGCGCTGCTGGAAGAATTGGACTGGCAGGGAAATTCAACCCCCCTTATCTTTTTATCTTCATTCGGAAGTAGGAGTTACATGGTGAGGGCTTGGGGCAATGGCGCATTTGATTTTCTTGATAAACCTTTTAACGAAAAAACAATGGTGCAACTTGCCGAAAATGCTTACCTTTATGGAAGGGACTACGTGACCGCCGCCCGGCGACGATATTTGAAATTCAATTCGACAACGAGGATCGCAAATTGAGATCAATGGTCACGGGACCAGCCTGTTTAGAATCGAAGCGGATAGATTTTCATAGGAGGAGTCTATAGAATTTCAAAAAAGCTTCATCCCCGTCGGAGTGAAGCTTCGTGATTTGTACTTTCGGCCAATGAGATTAATTTGAATCCTTACAGTTGATTTCAACAACTTTTCCGTCACTCAATACGACAGAAGCAGTTCTGGAGCCACATTTGCTTTCGATGTCTTTGGCATCCCACTCAGTAATTTGAACGTCGCCGATGTGAAACAATGGGGCTCCACCGATGTCCTGAGATTCTTTCACAGTACCGATAGCTTCTGAAACTTTGGGTTCTCGGTCTTTAACCTCTACAGTTGCGTTAATTTTTTGTTGTTCCTTGCGAGATCGAACAGTCTCGTCAGGACCGTATGCAGAAGCACTAACAGAACCCAAGAGCAATGCGATCACTAAAAGTTTTCTCATAAGGATATCCCTTCTATAAATGGAAGGCCGCCTCATGCGGCCTCAATAAGTTTCAATGCGAGACTTTCTCGCTTTCATTTGGTGGAGAATTGCAAGGAGTTCGCCGTTCAGTTTAGCAAATGGAAGGGCGAGGCCCCCCCTTTATTTTGACTTGAGGACGGACGAGGACCTGAGTGACTCCCTAGGCACCTCGTTCATCAAAACTTAGACACTTGGAAGCCTCTCTAATATTTGTCGGTCGGTTGTGAATTCAATAGGTTTGATTTCTCTAAGGACCTGAGTGTTTCTCCACAATCGGAAATCTATTTCCTTTTGCGATTTACCTGCAGGCGCGGCTTGGACCGAGCTCTGTCTCTAATCGAGAATTCAAAGATGAGTCTCAAGCCTAGTCTTAAGCCAAATCTTTACAGAAAATTTACGCCGATTTTCCGTTATAGCGCATGATAGCAGTCGACTCTTATTGAGTTCGATCTTCCTCGATCATTTTTTACGATATTTTTACAAGTCACAATGGGAGTTCGGTGAGTAAATGGAATGGAAGAATGCGAATCGGTGAATGGGATTTAGATGTTTTTAATCATCCTAAGGAGTCACTCAATGGAATTTACAATCATGGCTATTATCGGCGTGAGCGTACTTGGATATCTTGTATACGCTCTCGTAGATCCAGAAAAGTTTTAGGAGAGCGCATGGAATTGGTCGATCTCTTTCAAATCGTATTTTATGTAGCTGTCCTCACTCTGCTGACGCCAGGTCTCGGATTGTATATGTATAAAGTTTTTTCTGGGGAAAGAACTTTCTTGACCCCCTTGGTGGGATGGGTGGAGCGAGGGGGCTACAGGTTAACAGGTTCGAGTTCTCGAGAGGAAATGACATGGAAGGAATATTTGACGGCACTTCTGTGGTTCAATTTTTTTGGATTCCTCTTTTTGTTTTTGCTGCAGCTGATGCAGACGATTTTGCCGCTGAATCCTCAAAATTTTGCCAATGTGAGTTGGCATTCGGCGTTCAATACGGCCATCAGTTTCATGACCAATACGAACTGGCAAGGTTATGCAGGTGAAACTACGATGTCCTATCTGACCCAAATGGCAGGGCTGGCCGTGCAGAATTTTGTAAGTGCAGCCACCGGAATAGCTGTCTTTTTAGCTTTGGCTAGAGGGATTTCGCGCCAGTCATCCAAGACTCTCGGTAGTTTCTGGGTGGATTTGAACCGGTCTGTGGTTTATCTTCTCCTGCCGATGTCTTTCGTGTTTGCACTGGTTCTTGTTCAACAGGGAGTTGTCCAAAACTTTTCTCCTTATGTTGATGTGACGACTCTCGAAGGCGCAAAACAAACTCTTCCTATGGGGCCAGCGGCTTCGCAAATTGCGATTAAACACTTAGGTACAAATGGGGGAGGTTTTTTCAATGCGAACAGTGCACATCCTTTTGAAAACCCAACTCCTCTCACCAACTTTCTCCAAATATTATTTTTGCTGCTGATTCCTGCGGGATTGACCTACACTTATGGAAAAATGGTGGGTTCCATTAAACAAGGTTGGACAATCTATGCAGTCATGGCCGCGGTCTGGGTTTTTACAATGATTGGATCTGTGGCTTCGGAAGCGGTCAGTAACCCTCTTCTTGCGGAGTCGATGTCGATGGAGGGAAAAGAAACTCGTTTCGGGGTTGTGAGCTCGCTGATTTTTTCGACTGCGACGACGCTGGTTTCTTGCGGAGCTGTCAATGCAATGCACTCCAGTCTGTCGCCGCTGGCCGGTGGAATTGCGATGTTCAATATCATGTTGGGCGAAGTTATTTTCGGAGGTGTCGGTGCGGGAATGTACGGAATGCTAATCTTCGTCGTGCTCACTGTGTTTCTGGCGGGCCTGATGGTGGGTCGGACGCCAGAGTATCTGGGAAAGAAAATTGAGGCGAGGGAGATGAAGCTCGTCATGTTGGCTATCTTAGCCCCTTGCGCGACAATTTTAATTGGAACCGCAATTGGAGTGTCTTCTCCGTTGGGTCTTTCGAGTTTGGCCAACAAGGGTCCTCACGGATTTTCTGAAATTCTTTATGCTTTTACTTCTGCGACCGGAAATAATGGAAGTGCATTTGCCGGGCTCAACGCGAATACGCCTTTCTACAATGTCCTCTTGGGAATCGCGATGCTTGTCGGAAGGTTTGCCGTGCTTGTTCCTGTGCTGATGATGGCTGGCAGTTTGGTGCAGAAGAAAATTTCGCCGCCTTCCACAGGTACATTTGAAACTGATACGGCACTTTTTGGAATTCTATTGATCGCAGTCATTGTGATTGCAGGAGCCTTGACGTTTGTACCGGCCTTGTCTCTGGGACCGATTGTAGAACACTTTTTGATGCTCCGAGGGCAATCGTTTTAAGAGGAGAATTTATGGAAAAAAAACAATCACTGATGCAGCCGGAACTCCTAATGCCAGCGATCAAAGATGCCTTCATAAAACTGGACCCGCGAGTGCAAATGAAAAATCCCGTGCTCTTTGTCACCTTGATTGGGGCGGTGGTAACAAGTGTTTACGTGATCTTTGGAATTGGTGCCGGTTCGAAGTCCTTTGAGGTTCAGATCGCCTTTTGGCTTTGGTTCACGGTTCTCTTTGCCAACTTTGCTGAAGCGATTGCTGAGGGGCGGGGCAAGGCGCAAGCTGCGTCGCTAAGAAAATCAAAAAGTACGACAGTGGCGAGATTGATTCGGAGCGGGACTGAGTTTCAGGTTGCTGCTTCCGAGTTGAAAAAAGGTGATATTGTCGTTTGCAGCTCCAACGATTTGATTCCGGGAGATGGCGAAGTTGTCGAAGGAATTGCGAGTGTGGATGAATCGGCCATCACGGGAGAGTCTGCCCCAGTGATCCGCGAGAGTGGCGGTGATCGAAGTGCCGTCACAGGTGGAACGCGAGTCATTAGTGACCATATCAAGATCCGGATTACTGCAGACCCAGGAAACAGTTTCATAGACCTTATGATCAGTTTGGTAGAAGGGGCTAAGAGGCAAAAGACTCCAAATGAAATTGCCCTTAGTATCGTTCTTTCAGCTCTGACGATTGTCTTTCTTTTGGCTGTGGCCACTTTAAAAATTTTTGCAGATTACAGCGGTGATGTTGCTGGACAGGATCTCTCGCAAATTGTGACGGTTCCAGTTTTAATTGCGCTTCTTGTTTGTCTGATTCCGACCACCATTGGGGGACTTCTCAGCGCGATAGGGATCAGCGGAATGGACAGGCTCATTCGCAGAAACGTCATCGCAACGAGTGGGCGTGCGGTTGAAGCTGCTGGAGATATCGATGTTTTGCTATTGGATAAAACGGGAACGATCACTCTGGGTAATCGGATGGCGACCGAATTCACCGCGGTGAAAGGAGTTGAGCAGAGTCGCCTCGCTGAAGTTGCGCAGCTGGCTTCTCTGTCTGACGAAACAGCGGAGGGTAGATCCATTGTTGTTTTAGCGAAAGAACGATTCAAATTGAGGGCTGAGGCTTTGCAGCCTCATGACGCCGTATTTGTCCCTTTCACTGCGCAAACGCGGATGAGTGGAGTTGATATTTCCATTTTAGGCGGAAAAATGAGAGTCCTTCGAAAAGGGGCCGGAGATGCCATCAAAGCGTTTGTGAAATCCCAGGGTGGATCTTTGCCTGCCGATCTTGATCAAAAGATTGAGTCTATTGCCAAAAGCGGTGGAACTCCGTTGGTTGTTTCTGAGGGCAAAGACGTTTTGGGTGTTATTGCATTGAAGGACATTGTCAAAGGTGGAATCAAGGAAAGGTTTGGTGAGCTACGCAAAATGGGAATTCGCACCATCATGATCACTGGAGATAATCCATTGACGGCGGCGGCGATTGCCGCAGAAGCCGGCCTCGATGATTTTATGGCCCAAGCGACACCGGAATCCAAACTGCAGAGGATACGTGAGGAACAAGCGCGCGGGCATCTGGTGGCGATGACGGGTGACGGCACCAATGATGCTCCCGCGCTCGCGCAAGCTGATGTTGGCGTGGCAATGAACACGGGAACGCAAGCTGCGCGAGAGGCAGGAAACATGGTTGATTTGGACAGCAATCCAACGAAACTCATTGAGATCGTGGAAATAGGAAAGCAGCTCTTGATGACTCGGGGTTCTCTTACCACTTTCAGTGTTGCGAATGATGTGGCTAAGTACTTTGCGATTTTGCCAGCCTTGTTTAGTCTCTTGTATTTCTCTAAGTCGGTTGGCGTTGGTCCTCTCGCAGCTCTCAATGTTATGGGCTTGGAGTCTCCACAATCTGCTATTCTCAGCGCCGTGATTTTTAATGCGCTGATCATTGTGGCACTGATTCCATTGGCTCTGAAGGGAGTGGCTTACAGGGCTGTCGGGGCTTCGGAGGTATTGAAACGCAATCTCTTTGTCTACGGGTTGGGTGGCTTACTGGTGCCTTTTCTGGGAATCAAAATGATAGATGCTTTATTGACTGCAATAGGGAGTGTATAAATGAAACCCATGATGATCGCATTAAAAATGATGTTGTTCATGACTGTTTTGACGGGACTGATTTATCCTTTGCTCACGACCGGAATTTCGCAACTCCTGTTCCCGGACCAAGCCAATGGCAGCTTGATGAGAAAGGGAACTGAAGTCATTGGTTCAGAGCTCCTGGCCCAGAAGTTTGAAGCGCCGGAGTATTTTTGGGAGAGACCTTCTGCCGTTGATTACAATCCTCTGCCCTCTGGCGGTGCGAATCTTGGTCCTACAAGTCAGATCTTGAAAGAACAGGTGACGGCGCGGAGATTAAAACTGATGGAAGCGAATCGCGGAACTATGAAGGTGCCACCGCACTTGCTTTTCGCATCTGGAAGTGGTCTTGATCCTCATATCAGCGTCGAAGCGGCTCGATACCAATTTGGGCGGATCGCAAAGGAACGAAATTTGAATGAAGCTTCGATGCAGAAGTTACTGGATGAGAATGTGGAAGGTCGGCAATGGGGATTTTTAGGAGAGCCTCGAGTCAATGTACTGAAATTGAATCTCGCCTTGGATATATTGAGATCGAATTTGAGAAAATAAAGTAAGGAAGATTTTTGGCGACAGGACACCGACCAAATCCAGATGATTTACTTTCCAGCCTTCAGCGCAATGAAGCCATGCGCTCGAGTGGCAAGTTGCGGGTTTTTATCGGAAT
>CALCCV010000706.1 GCA_937900305.1 uncultured Pseudobdellovibrionaceae bacterium
TTCGAATCCTCTTGAGCCTCCGCCTTGACTTCAAATTGCTGAACTTGACTCTCAAGTGCTAAGCTTCGTTCGGGATGGGAGCTTTGAACTCTCCAGTAATAGGTGCCTACTTTTAATCTCTCGTTGAGTTTCGTGAGTTTGGTTTGGCGCTTGACTGCAACAGTTGAAAAAGCAGTGTCTTCTGCCACAACGACTTCAAACTGATTTGACATGGCCTGATCTTGCCACTCAAAGGTGACCGCTGCGTCAGGAGATTTTCCAGAGTTGATGATTTGATTTGGGAAAGGTGATTTGAGAGTGGGCTCGGTGAGTTGAGCCAAAGTGAATTCGGACACTGGACTTTTTTCGGTCTCAGTTTCGATTCTCCAGTAATAAGATTGGTTTGATGCTAAAACCAAATCAGTCTTTTGTTCATTGGATTTGATTTCCTGAACAATGTTTTTCATCTGAGGGTCCGAACTCACGGTCAGCCTGACTTCCGCCGTCTCATCTTTTTTCCATTCAAAGTGAACAGGGGCGCCAGCCGAGAGCCAAAGCGTTTTAGCCAAGCGCGGGCTCATAAGGACCAGCGGAAGTTTAACTTTGACCATGCCATTGGTGGCGGCTGGAATGCTCAGCTCTTCATTGGCAGTTAGTTCTTCAATTTTAAGCTCAGACTTTACTTGCAAGTTGCCTTCGGCACTTGAAATAACGAGTTTCTGATCTGCCGTCTTTTCGATTCGGATGGCAGAGTCAGAAATTCCTGAAATCTCGATCTTTTTTTCTTTGGTTTGAATCGTGATACGGTCACCTTTTAATATTTTCCCGGAAAACCCGCCGTAATCAAGAGCTAGAATTTTATCGTTTTTGTTCTCTCGTGAGATAACAATCAAAGACTGCGGATCGACTTGCACTTGCGTACCAGATTCAAAATCAACGGTTGCGCGAGAGCCTTGGCCCGTAAACACTGTATCCCGATCAAACGCATTTTCTGCGCTTTCAATGGGTTGCCAGCTCAAACTTCCCGGTGGCTTCATGCGGATGTCTTTACCTTGAGGTCTGATAACTGCGATCTGATCAGTCTTTTCAGACGTTCTTTCGACAGAGTTGTTTTGAAAGAAGAGCAGATAGCCCATCCACATAAGTCCAACAAGAGATATGGCTAGAAATGGGATTTCAAATTGCTTCCCTGAAAACTTCACGCTGCACGCTCCTGGGATTCAGCGGCAGTGGCTTGTGCAATTTGAACGATGAAGTAAGTCAGATCGTCTTTCAAGGGCAAGCCTTGGCGGAACGACTTGATTTCAGCTTCAAGGCTGTTGTTGAAACTTGTCAAATCCCGATCAGCGTTAAAGTGACTAAGGAGGACGTTTGTGAATTGTCGTTCAGACCACTGTCGACCTTCCGCATTTGCAATGTCAAAGACACCGTCTGTATAGAAAACCAGGAGGTCGCCGGGTTCTAATTTGATATTTGCCGTTTCAAATCGGCTCTCAATACTTGCCCCCAGTCTTGGGCCGTTGGTCTCATTGAGATGGAGAATATCTTTTTTATCAACGCGACCGCCCGCTTTTTTGCGAATGACAATCAGAGGTTCATGGCTGGCACAAACATAGGTCAAAATCATCGCAGTGGGATTGAATTCGGCCATGAAGAAAGTCATCATGACTTGACCCTTGGCATTTTCAAAAATAGCGCGATTCATCTCATTCATTTTTTGACTTAAGCTGAAGGACTTTACATCTTTAACCACGGTGAAAGCACTTTTTGCGGCACTGGTGACAAGGGCGGCAGAAACGCCGTGGCCGGTGGCATCACCGATGCAAAACAAGTAAGATCCGTCGCCGTGCGAGTAGTTCCACCAGTCGCCTCCGCACTCACTTGCGGATTCGTAGTGTCCTACAAGCGCAATGTTTTCATCTTGGTAGACGGGATGAGGGAACAGAGTCGATTGAACGGTGTGCGCAAGGGCCAGTTCTTTATCCATACGGGCTTTATGGACTGTTGCCACCAGCAAATTTTTAATCTGTAGTGACATATGCGAAAATGCCGAGGCCAGGGCTTGGAGTTCATCTCCCGGCCCTGTGTGGAGGTTGACATCAAACTCACCGCGAGAGAGCTTCTCTGAGGCTTTAAAAAGCTCTTGAAGGCGTCCGGTCATAGTTTTTGATGCAAGCATGGCAAGTGGCAGCAGTAAAAATAAAATGAAACCCACAAAAAGCCAGATTTTTTTTAGAGTTCGATCAAAAGCGGCTTCAATGGCTGAATACGGAATCGCTGAGACAAAGAAAAATGGCGAGCCTTCAATCCGAACGCCTGCAACAAGCCAGTTCTCTTTGGCTTGAACCTCGTGCACGAATTCATCTTGATCAAACTTGAGCTCGGCTCCTTTGAGCATATTCACAAACTGCGATTTTTCCGTGTCATTGAGTTTGCTAGGAAAGATCAAAACTTCGGAGTTTTTGTTAAGCACGAAACTTTGGACCGACGAGATCGTGCCAAAGGGTGCGCTCACGTTTTTTGAGGTGACTTGGGCCAAGGCAAAAAGCTCAAGATCATTTTCTTTAGCAAGCGGCCAAGCAACCAGAAATTGATCTTGTTTGGCAAAATCCATTCTCACGGAAAGGCCATTTGCGGTTGCGTCCTTGGCCATGGCTTCATAGACTTCTGGCACCTCGAGCACTTCGGATGCTGGGGCTTTTCCTTCGCTGCTTGAAGCAAATGAGCCAACTGAATCAAATGAGTCAAAAGTTTCTAGTTTTTCATTTTGTCTGCGCAGCAAAGTGAACTTTTCAACTCCTAGAGTCGCAAATGTTTTTGCAAATTCTGACAGTTTTTTGTCTTTGGAAATCGCGATCTCTAAGATCGGAAAGCTCACCTGCATGACTCGCCTGACTTCGGCAGAGAGTGCAAAGGCGTTGGTTTTAGTTTGGGATTGCACAGAATCAAAAACGTAGGCGAGTTTGTCTTTGGCAAATTCGCCTCTGACTAAAAATCCGACAGTCAAAACGCAAAGACTTGCCACTGAGGTCAGTAGCAAAAATAGTTTCATGCGAATGGATAAAGACCTAATGAAATCCATGACATTTCTTTTATCGGTACAATGCTTCACGGGATTGAGAAAAGTCTCGCAATTTGACAGTACAAACGAAGGTCTAAGCCCGCGGGTTCCCCTTAAATCTCAGTGCGAGGCAAAGCTGAAGGGTTTCACTTCAGACTGTCAGTTGTTCAGCCGATATAAGTCTAGTGGTACGTTGGAGAACGATAGCGATGCGAAGAAGACAACTTCTCAACCAGTTTAAGAATTTCAACTCAGGCCTGGTTTGGGCTGTGGTTCTTATTTTTCTTTCAGCCTGCTCAGAAAATGGCGAGCTCGAATATTTCAATGGCGGTCCAAAGGGAAGCTCGCTTCAAGGTAAAGCTTTGATATTTGAGCCTGGCTCGCAAGCTGTATCAAGTCTTTCACAAACCATGCTCACCTCGTGTTCTGATAAAAGGGTCACGCTTCACAAAGTCAAAACCGATGGCACCATTGATGCCACAGCTGTTGGCGAATCAGAAGTTGACGCTGAGGGAAGTTTTCAAATCCCCGATGCCAAGTCTTTTGCCATTGCTGAGGGTGGCGTGATCAACTACGTGCTTAAGGCCACAGGCTGTGAGCAGGAGTTCTACCGCCCAGTCACAGATTTCACCGAGCAAGATATTTCAATGGGTACGACGTTTTTGGGTTTTGTCCACTACATTGATAGCACGAGTAAAACGAATTTAAATGCCATGACCATTGCTGACGCTAAAAATGTCATCGCAAGCTTGTCTCAGATCAACGGTTTAGATTTAAACTCTAGCTTCAATGCCATTGTGAATGATGCCTCTCAAAAGCAAGCCTTCGAATCGCTGACAGGGATTTCTCTCGATCAACTTAAAAACATTCCACCCCAATCAGTGACGACGACATTGCCGACGGTGATCAAAGAGGGTCAAAGCAATGCTCTTACTGCACAGGCCATTCACTGGTATTCGGGGTATCAAAAGGCTTACAAATGGAAAGTCGACGGTAACGATCTGGCGTCGACTGATCAATTCACCTGGAGTGTTGATAAAAACTCTCAAGGTGCCCACACCCTTGTTCTGTCAGTTGGCCAAGATAACGGCTCTGGAGGAGTGGATCTCACAAAACCGGTTTTTCAAAAGACAATTGCGACGATGACGGAAAATACCTACCCAGCAATCGCCCCGGTGATCTCAGCTCCACAGTATGTAAACACATCAAGTGTTGCGGTCAGTATCACAACGGGTGCTGCTCTTATGAATTGTGCGACATTTTCGTCAATGGCATTGGTTGAAGGGTTTTTGCCACCGCTAGCTTCAGAATTTACTAAAACTTGTATGACGGCTGGAACTCAAACCGAAACGCTTTCTCTTTCATCCGGTGTGGGCACCAAATACATTTCTCTTTGGACTAAAGATGCACAAGGAAATGTCTCTGCGACCTATCAAGGGACCTTTGTCACTGTCGATCAAACGCCTCCGACGGTTTCCATCGGCGATATCACTGGAACTAAGACAGCTGGCTCGAGTCTGAATGTCACTTGGGATGGGGCCGATACCAGCGGACTCTCTGAACTAAAACTTCAATATGCCGCTGATGCCACTACTTTTACAGACGTCGCAAATCTTCTAAGCAATAGCACCTCACCCTATGTGTGGACGGTTCCCTTTGATCAAGTCACCACTGCAAAACTAAAAATCATAGCAACTGACAATGCTGGGAATACGAACTCAGTGCTGACTTCTAGCTTTGCTATTGATGCCTCTTTGCCCGGTCCACCTTCGGCCACACTATCCGGAGCACCAGCAGTCACCAATGCCAGCTCTTACACCCTAGCTATTGCAATGACTGAGGCGGTGACGGGGCTTTCGGAGAGTGATTTCGCTGTTACAAATGGTGCAGCCTCAAATCTAGTGTCGATCAATCAGGCGTCTTATACCATAGACATCACGTCCAGCATTGCTTCTGGAAGTAGTGGGACAGTGACTGTTAAAATCCTGGCTGGAACTTTTCAGGACGTGACGGCCAGCGTGAGTGCCGCTGATTCAAATACCTCGAGCACGATTGTGGATAGGCAATCTCCAAGTGTGACTTTAACGTCAGCCGCCCCTAGCTCTACCAACGGCAACATAACAGTGACTGCGACATTTTCAGAAAGTGTGACAGGCTTTGATAGCTCTGACCTCACCGTTGGCAATGCCGTTGTGACTTCATTTAGCGGAAGTGGTGCGACGTACAACTTTCTGCTGACACCTCTACTAAATAACCCTGTCACGGTTCAAGTCTTAGCGGGCGCAAGCCAGGACGCCGCGGGCAATACGAATTCCGATTCAAATACACTCTCTCGCACCTATGATGCGATTCAACCGACGGTGACATTGACCTCAGCAACCACGAACCCCACCAATGGCGCTATTGCAGTGACGGCGACTTTTTCAGAAAATGTCACGGGCTTTGATGACACTGATGTGACTGTCACGAATGCCACCGTCGGAGCCGTTGCAGGATCTGGCACCACTTACACCTTCACAGTCACTCCAACAATAGGGGTTGGCGCCGCGGGCACCGTCACCATCCAGGTGCCGATCAACAAAGCCATAGATAGCGCCACTAATCAAAACTCAGCCTCCAATACGTTATCGTATTCTGTTGATAAGGTTGCACCAACGGTGGCGTTGACCTCAGCAACCACTGATCCCACCAACGGCACCATTCTTGTGACCGCCACGTTTTCAAAAAGTGTTACTGGCTTCACTTCAAGTAGCGTTGCTACCACCAGTGCGAACGTGTCGGCCGTTGCAGGCTCTGGTGCTACTTATGCTTTTAACGTAGCGCCAACAACGGCTGCGGGGGCTGCGGGGACCGTCACGATTCAGATTGCCGCCAGTGCTGGTCAGGACTCAGCGGGAAACAATAACACCGCTTCAAACACACTTTCTTTTTCAATCGATAAAGTGGTTCCGACCGTAGCTTTAACTTCAGCCTCTCCTGATCCCACAAGTTCAAGTGTGACGATTGCCGTGATATTTTCAGAAAGTGTCACAGGATTTGATGCTGCTGATTTCACTTTATCAAATGGGACAGTTTCTTCAGTCACAGGCTCTGGGGATACCTACTCAGTCGTCATTGCCCCTACTGTTGCCGCTCAAAGTACCGGGACTCTATCGATTCAGGTCAATGCCAGTAGTGCAATGGATACGGCAGGCAACACAAATACAGTGGGATCAAACACTCTCACAAGGTCCATCGATATGCGTGGACCCACCGTCACTTTGACATCCGCTGCGGCGGCAACTGTAACATCCAGTTTTGCAGTGACGGCGACACTCTCTTTAGCTTCGGCAGATTTTACTTCCGGTGATGTCTCTGTCACCGGGGGCACAGTTGCAAACTTTAGCGCAGGTTCAAGTACGAGCTATACCTTTGACGTTGTGCCCGATGCCCAGCAAGCCAGCCCAGGATTGATTTCCATTTCTGTAGCCGCTGGGACCATGACAGGTTCAGCGCTTGGCAATGCCAACACGGTCTCAAACACCCTCACGCGAACGGCGACGGCTCTCACGCAAAGCTGGAGTACAACACTGACTTCTAGCGATGCGACCGTTTTTCCGGTGACGACGGGAGTGGCCTCACTAAGCTCCACCAACCTTACGCAAACAGATTTTACGGCGGGCACTCACGTTGGGACGACTTATGATGCCACAGCCGGAAAGCTGACGTTGAGTTCGACTTTACCGAGTCCAAAGGAACTCGATAGCAGTTGGGCTCCGAAGTGGTCTAATCTTGTTTGGTACTGGAAAATGAATGGCACAGGACAGGTTTCTGGCAGTGGCGGAACCACCGTCGATAAGGGTGGAACCACTTGCGGAAAGTGGGCAGGTCCAGGATCAGTTGGGACCTATTCCACTGGTAAGCTCAACACAGGCCTTTTAAACGACAGTTACTACGGTCCTATAGAACAGTGTAGTGCTACTAATATTTCAAATATTTCGGACAACCTCAGTTTCGGAGGTTGGGTTAAACAGGTTGGGGGCACACCGACCTCTTATGGAACTTTATTTTTAAACTACAAAGACGCTTCTTCGCCACAGCTGCGCATTCAAAGAAACGCTGCAAACAACACACTTTATCTGCGAGTCGACACTTCGGCTGCGTCCAGCCAGGCGTGCACCTTCTCAAACACATCCGTTGTTTTGGACGGTTCTTGGCACCACATCCTATTCACCCTCGGCTCTGGTACCGTCAGCTATTATGTCGACGGTTTGTTATCAATGTCATGTGCTTACTCCCACGGCTCAGGATTTGCTTCAGGAGCCTCATTAGTGGAGTTTTGGGGACTCACGGCGAACGGACAAACTTATTTCGACGAGTGGGGTGTCTGGAACCAGGTGCTGACTGCGGATGAAGTTGGTTATCTTCACAGAAAGCAAAATCCCAATTCCACCCAGTCCGAGCTTGATTCTTCATGGACTCCACATTGGAGCGATCTTGTTGGGTACTGGAATATGAACAATGATTGGAAAGATCAATCTGGCAACTCTAATAACGGTAGCGCGACTGGCTCCGTTTCTTTCTCAACTGATGTCAAACTTGGTAGTTATGCAGGGAGTATTCTTGGCTCAACAAGTAATTTAAGTTATGTTCAGATACCTAACTCCTCAACTCTTCAAGATGTGCAGGAATCTAACTTTTCAATCGCCGGTTGGTTTAAACCATTGAGCGTCCCTGCAAACACGAGTACTGATGATCAAGAATATGCGATATTGATGAAGTCTGGCTACAATATGGGGCTCAGTTATACGTACGCCAAGAAATTTAGTATGAAGTTATGGCAGTCAAATGGATCTCCTAAATCCGCTATTTCACAGCACACCTTTGAGACCAATCAGTATTATTACTTAGTTGGCACGGTGGATTTTACCAATCAAAAAATTAGACTCTACGTTGATGGCATTCTCGAAAAAGAGTCAAGCTTTGATGGAACGATCAAAGAGCTCAATACCAATACCTGGTTTTTGGGCTTAGCTGCCAACGGTGGAGCTTCACGCCTTCCAGCTTACGGCAACTTTGATGAATTCGGAATTTGGAAAACGGTATTGACAGCATCTGACGTTCTGCAAATTTACAATCGCCAGCAGAGCAAATTCGGAGGAGCTTACATTTCACCCATTCAAGCGCTCAATACTACAAGTTCTTGGAGATCAACGAACTGGAGTTCTTCTTTGCCCTTCCTTAAGGAACTCCCAGGCGACACCAACGCCGACACTACTCCCGACAGTGAGACTTCAGCAGAGTACTCGGGAGTTTCTGCGAATTTAGGGAGCAGTCTTGAAGGCCTTTGGCATCTTGATGAAGCGTCTTGGAATGGGACGACTTCAGAAATCAAAGACTCTTCTGGAAAGTCCCGCCATGGCACGGCCCAAAATGGTGCGAGTGTCACGAGCGGCATCTTCAAAAATGGAGCGATGTTAGTTTCTTCGAGTTCTCAAAATATTCGATCCTCAAATTTTAATATGGGAACTATTCCTGGTGCCAGCTTTGCGTTTTGGACAAAAAATAATAAAAAGCAAATTGTTGCCAAGCAAGGAATGGTATTCAAAGCACCGTCCGCGATTGAAGTTATATTTAACAGCAGTGGCGCATTAGTCATGTATATATCAAATAATTCCGCCTTCCATATTGCAGCCACTTCACCCATCTACTCAGATTGGGATACTTGGCATCACGTGGTTGCAACGTATGACGGATCTTTCGCGTCCATCTATAGAGATGGGGTTCTCGTCGCGCAATCGGCGGCGGGGATCGAGTCTGGTTCGATTCCAGGTGGCATCAGTATAGCCAAATTTGGTGCTTCCAGTGCTGGAACTTCAAATGATCCTTATGATGGATATTTAGATGAAATTGCTTTGTGGAGTCGCGGACTCTCATCTACAGAAGTTAAGCAACTCTATCGCCGCGGCGCTAATCGCAACAAATTCCAGTTCCGCACCTGCACAGATCG
>CALCCV010000707.1 GCA_937900305.1 uncultured Pseudobdellovibrionaceae bacterium
CTCGACAAGTGGCTGCAGTTTACCATCTCGCCCCCATGGGAAGACAGCTGGCGAGTTCCCGCACTCGATTTGATTTCGATCCAGCGGGCCGTCGGTAAGGAAGACCGTCCCAAGATTTATTTTTCGCAATATCTCTTAAGCCCCAAAACCGGGCGGAACCCAGAGATGATTGTGGGTAGTCTGCGTGACCGCAAGTTGAATGCCTGTTTTACATGTCACGGCAATGGGCTCAGAACCATTGTGCCTGCAATCGCTTCTATGGAACCTGAGCAAAAAACCACTCTTCAATTCTTAAATCAAAAAATACACAACTACGGGACCGTTGATTTTGACGGCGCAATAGATTTAGACATGATCGGTCCACCAAAAGGGAACAATCAAGGGTGCACCAGCTGCCACAACAATTCTCAATCGGGCTACCTAGGTATGGGTCGCAATGCGCTGACAGCACAAACTAGTTACGCCTCCCTCAAACATAAGATGCTGCGGGAGCAAAGCATGACGCCCTTTCTCCGGGAATATCCTGAGTTCCGCCCCGCCTTCAACACGGTGAGGAAAGCCGATGATCTTTCCCAAGCACTCCGTTGGAAGCTTCACAAAATGTACAATGGCGAAAACCTTTCGTGGAAAAACATCATCAACTTTTTAGCCGATGAAAAAGTGATCCCAGAGGAAGAGAAACAAAAGGCCTTGGTTAGTGAAGAAGCCCTTTTCGATCATCAAATTCCCATCTTCAACCAAATGGAAGAAGACTATAGAAAAGAACTTCACATTTGGAAGATCGGTGGCGAAGAGAAATGCGCGCTCAACAGAGACGATCATGCAGCTCCCCAGAGTTGGTGGTCCCTTCCGAAACTCTGGAAATGAGATCAATGATCTTGGCACTTCGTTTGCACTTTCTTACAATGATGAAAACACATTTTCGTTCCCAATTATTGAGTGCATGGATCTGCTTTCAAAGTTTGTTGCTAACCGGACCAGTCATGGCCGCGAAAGAAAAGGAAGAGCTCGTCGAATGTTCTTCGGTGGCCAGTGCGGTGCCTCTGCCCGCTGTCGCTGCTCCACAAAAGTTATTTCAAGGGACTTCAGTTCTCGAAATGTCCGTGCGATCTGACTGGGCCCTGATTCGAAGCCTCCTCCCTCTTGAAGCCACTCTTACGAAGGAAACGCGAACCAAATTTCCTGGCTTTTTTGTAACAGACAATGGTAACCTTGCGGCGACTTTTCAAATCAAGGGCAACACCAGTGCAGGACGGTTTGATTTTCCCAAACTGAAGTTTCGGTTTGAAAAGCCTTTGCCAACTTTGTCGGTGCCGCTGAAGCCGCCTCCGATGCGGCCTTCCCTTTTCGCGGAGGTTGACGGATTTTCAATCAACACCCACGGCTATGACCTTTCGATCGATCGCGAAGATGGTTTTGCTCAGGGAGATAAAACTCCCTTCCGGGAAGCCACCGCCTATGAATTGGCCGCCGCCGCTGGGCTTCCGACCCGAGCTGTGCGCAGAGCTCAAGTCACCTATGTTTCGATGGACTCCAGCCCAACTTTCGTTAAGCCAGCTCTTTTGCTCGAACGTGAAGGAGATTTTTTTAAGCGTTTGGGTGCCAAGGAAATTGAACTGCAAGGCCCCATGCTTCCGCCAACGGTCTGTCTCAACACTCCCGATGTAGAGTTAGCAAAAATTGTGCTTTTTCATTCGATGTTGGGAAATTGGGATTACATGATTCCGCCGGGACTTGGCTTTCACAACCTGATGATCGGAAAAATGAAAACTGCGGAAAATCAATTTCGGGTCGTCCTGGCTCCTGAGGATTTTGACAACGCCGCCGCCGTCCGTGGAGAAGCCACAGACCAAGGAACTCCACGAATCGAATGGCCCAGTGATGATTTGCTCGAAAAGTATGTGGCCAGCCTCATTTTAGAGCGTCGAAAGAAATACAGTATCAAAACATGGCAATTGGCTGCCGAAGACCTCAAACAACGAAAACCTGAGATTTTAAAAGCTCTTGAGGTTGCCAACGTCGACGAAAGAGGTCGAAAAAATTTCGAAAAATACATCACTGCTTTTTTTGCGGTTGTTGACAAGGCTCTCCTGATCGACCTCGCCGATCAATAGGTTTATTTCACCTTATACCGAATTTATTTTTCGTCTCGGCGGATTCCGCAATCGAATGTCCCTCGCGAATCACCATTTTGGCGAGCGCTTCGATCAATGGACCATTTGATTTTGCTTTTTCGCCGGTCGGCAAATAAAATGTGTCTTCTAGACCTGTGCGAACATCTCCGCCCAGCTGAATGGCCCGCTGGAGAAGGGGCCAAACATTTTCGCGACCAATGGCAATCACTTGCCAGTGAGCATCTTCATCCATTTCATTTTTTAAAAGTGGCAACCAATCTGGATTTGCCGGCATCCCGCTCGCCACCCCCATCACCAAGGAAATGAGGGGTGGGTGATCGTACAAACCAGCTTTGCGGTACATCTTTACGCTTCGTAAAATTCCGGTGTCGAAACACTCGAATTCAGGAATGATCTGGAGTTCTTTCATTTTTTTTAAATAGCCTGAGACCTTTTCGACGGGATTATCAAAGAGCATGGGTGGCCACGCCCACCGTCCGTCCTCCTTGACCTTCAAATAATTGAGGGAGCCGGCATTCAGAGCCGCCATCTCTGGCCGTGAAGCCTCTAACACCGCCAGCGGTCCATGAATATCCGCACCGATGACTCCCGTGGTGCAATTGATGATCATTTCGGGCACCTCAGCACGAATGGCATCGACAATGTCCTTTGCAACCTTTGGGTCCCAACTGGCCAAATGACCCTGATCAACGCCCTGAGCCCGGAAGTGACAGTGAACAACTGTGGCGCCCGCTTCAAAAACTTCGCGAGCTTGTTGAGCCATTTGCTCTGGTGTCACCGGCACCGGATGGGTTTTCGGATTCGTAAGAACCCCATTGAGTGCACAGGTGATTGCAATTTTTCTTTTCACTGACCACCATCCACTTCGATCTCAAATGGTTTTTGCTTTCCGACGTAGAGCTCGCCTTCTCGACACAACATCGCCGTCACCACTCCGGAATATCCAGAACTGACATGAGTTTCCATCTTCATAGACTCCATGACCAAAATGACTTCGCCTTTTTCGACCCGCTCACCAGGTTTCTTAAGAATCTTTAGAACCTTGCCATGGTAGGACTGCGAGATCCCTTGGCCACGATGATGAGAAAAGGATCGACCACCCAGTTCGAAGCTGTAGGAACCGCAAGGTTGGCCAGTTACACGCCACTTCTTCGATTCCTCCAAATCCTTTGCGGCAGCACCAACCACGATGTGACGTTGTCCTTCCCACCAAAATTCCAAACGAACCACCTCCCCGATTTGCGTCAGATCGACAAATTCAAACGCAAGCTTTTCTGTCGCTCCATCGTGATTTTCGAATTGAAATTGCCACTCACCATTGAATGTTCGGCGAACTGTCAGATGCAGGTCAATTTCAACTGAATCCAACCGAATGACGACCTGGCGTGCACCCGGAGACAACCGAAAATCTTCTGGCAATACCTTTGCATGCGAATGGGTCTGCAATAAAAAGAGGTACGCAAGGGCCGCTTGCAGGAATTTCTTTTGATTCCGTTCCAGCTGATTCTTTTCGACATAAGATTTCAGCCAGATCTCTGAAATGATTTGGACATGGTGCTGCCCGTTCACAAATTCTTTCTGGTCTAAGGCAAAAATTAAAAAATCGCGATTCGTAGCGAGTCCTAAGATTTGCAGCTGACTGAGAGCCAGATGCATCTTTTGAATCGCTAACTCCCGCGTCTCGCCATGGGCGATCACCTTTGCAATCATCGAGTCAAACAGGGGCGAAACCTTGACGCCACTCTGCACGCCGATCTCCCACCGAACCGCGGGACTAAACCTGTCAAAATGAACAATCTCTCCTGCCTCGGGTTTGAATTTCTGCGCCGGCTCCTCGGCGCAGAGCCGACATTCCAGGGCGTAGCCGCTCGGTTGGGTGGAAATCATCTTCGCCAAAGGAGACTCTGCCTTAGAAATGAGGTCCTCGTCCGCTTCCGAAAACAATTCACCTTGGGCAATTCTAAGTTGCATCTCCACTAAATCGATACCGGCATATCTCTCTTCGGTCACCGCATGTTCAACCTGAAGTCGCGCATTGACTTCTAGAAAGAAAAACAATTCTCGACCGGTCGCCAAAAACTCATCAAAGTCCCAAAGAAATTCCACTGTCGCAACATTTCGATAACCGCCGGCCCGACAAATTTTCAATGCCCAGTCTTGCAGTTGCTCGCGGGCGCCGTCACTGAGGTGAGAAGAAGGACTTTCCTCAATTATTTTCTGGTGGCGTCGCTGAACGGAGCATTCGCGTTCTCCGAAAGCGATGCCCCTCCCTTGACCATCAAAGGCCACCTGAATCTCGATGTGTTTGCTCTTTCGAAAATATCGCTCAAGCAAAAGTGAGCCGTCACCAAAGTTTTCTCGAGCTTCACGACTGGCCGATTCGAGCACCTCGCTCATTCCGGCGGGGCTTTCGACGATTCTCATCCCGCGACCGCCACCACCTGACTGCGCTTTAACCAAGAGTGGAAAATGGAGTTGACGAAATTCAGGAGAGTCAAAAGGTCCGGCAACTCCACCAACTTCAATTCCGGGAATCACGGGAACATTGCACTGTTGAGCCAATATTTTTGCGAGCTTTTTATTTCCCAGTTTTCGCAAACTTTGCGACGTCGGACCCACAAACAAAAAGCCCACCTCTTCGACGGCCTGGGCAAAATCAGCGGTCTCTGACAAAAATCCGTAGCCAGGATGAATCGCGGTGACTTTTGCTTTTTTGGCGATCGCCAAAATCCTATCAACACATAAAAAAGTCTCGCGAGCATCTCCGTCACCCAAGCTATAAATTTCGTCAACATCTTTCAGATAAGGCAGGGAGCGATCGTCCTCGGCTACGAGCCCCACAGTCACCCACCCCATCCGTCTGGCCGTCCTACTGATTCGCGAAACAATCGCCCCACGGTTGGCAATGAGAAGTTTTTTAGCGGAAAACACCATAAGCTCCTTTTGCCTTATTGATTTTCGGCTTCACTATTTTAAAGCACAACTTCAAAACGGACCGCAGATGTCGCGGATCCAACACCCCGTCGTCCCACACCCGCCCTGAGCCAAAAAATGCATCTGATTCATGATTCACCTGTTGACGCAGTTGATTTTGGCTCTCTTCGATTTTTTGCACTTCTTCCGGCGAGGCCGTTCGCAACCGATCTTGCTTGAGAAGTGTTAAGACTCCCGAAAGCTGTTCGGGTCCCATCACCGCCAGCTTCGCATGAGGCAACGAAAACAAAAACCGCGGTTGATAGGCTCGGCCACACATGCCATAATTTCCGGCGCCGTAAGAGGCACCGATGATGATTGTGACGGCGGGCATCTCGCTGTTAGAAACCGCGTTGATGAGCGCAGCCCCTGCCCGAATGATTCCCTGCCGTTCAGCTTCAGCCCCCACCATAAAACCTGTGACATTTTGCAAAAACAGCAAAGGAATATTTCGTTGATTGCAGAGTTGAATAAATTGCGATCCTTTGTCGGCAGAATCAGGATGAATCACGCCATTGTTGCCCAGAATCCCCACCCGCTCACCCCCAATTTCGGCAAAGACCGTGACCAACGTGGGGCCAAAAAGTGATTTAAAATCTAAGAACCGCGATCCATCAACCAAACGCGCGATCACTTCGCGCATTTCAAACTGCTGACGAATATCCATGGGTAAAAGTCCCAACAGATCTTCAGCCGGATAAATGGGCTCAGTCACCGTTCCAGACGCCAAGGGCAATTCAAAATTCACCTCCCAGGTCGACACTATATCGCGCGCCAAACTGAACGCCTCCTCCTCATTTTCGGCAACGAAATCGGCGAGGCCTGACAGCGTGGCATGCATTTGGGCTCCTCCTAAAGTTTCGGCATCAACATCTTCGTTGATAGCCATCTTAACCAAGGGTGGACCTGCCAAAAAAACTTGGGCATTTTTTTTCACCATCACCACATAGTCTGACATCCCGGGAATGTAAGCACCGCCAGCCGTCGAGTTGCCAAAGACGATCGCCAACGTCGGCAATCCTTTTTTTGAACGCCTGGTGATCTCTCGAAACTCAGCGCCACCCATATTGTAAATGTCGCTTTGCTGAGTGAGATCAGCGCCCGCCGACTCAATGAAATAGACTAAGGGCAAATGACATTGATCTGCGATCTCTGAGGCTCGCAACATCTTTTGCAATGTCCATTTATTAATAGCTCCGCCCTTGATTGTGGGGACATTGGCCACCAACAAACAAAGCTTTCGTGAAACCAGTCCCAATCCTACGACCAGGCTCGCACCGGTTTGAGCACCCGTTTGACCGTGGCCAGCGAAAGGCATCAGTTCGACAAAAAAAGATCCGGGATCTAAGGTGCGATCGATTCGTTCTCGCGCAGGATACTTGCCATTTTTTCGATGCCGAGAGAGCGTCGCCTCTTCCCCCTCCCGCAGAGCCTCTTGCCAGATTTTTTCGAGACGACCTAAACTTTCCAATTGCTGCACTTTTGTGTGCTGAAAGCTCGGGGTCGATGGGTTCACATTTGAAGTCCAGACGCGCAAGATTCGCCTCCTCTGATGATGCCGTCTTCAGTCTGCAACAACGGAATAAATTGTCAATCAGGTGTAAAACTGATATTCAGCTCCGAGCCCAGAGGAGCTTGCCCCGTGAATTCTGCTCTTGAATCTGCTCATAAATTGAAATCCTCGAATGTGGTCTCTTATCTGCTCGTGGTCGTCGCGATGATTTCCATTCAGTCCGGGGCATCGCTTGCCAAAAATCTTTTCCCGATTTTAGGACCCGAGGGAACAACCACATTGCGTTTGGGAATCGCGGCGGTGATTCTTTGTTCAATTTGGCGCCCTTGGCGGCACTCGTTGTCTCGCACAGAAAAAATTTCTATTCTTGCTTACGGACTGTCTCTCGGAGCGATGAATTTTTTATTTTATCAAGCCATCGAACGCATCCCACTGGGACTCGCCGTTGGACTCGAGTTTACAGGGCCACTCTCCGTTTCTCTACTGGCTTCACGCAAATCACTGGATTTTCTTTGGGCCGGCCTTGCCGCTTTAGGGATCTACTTGATTTTGCCGGCGATGACACACACGACTTCGCTTGATCCGGTGGGAGTTATTTTCGCTCTCTCCGCTGGCGCCTGTTGGGCTGGGTACATTCTCTTTGGTCAAAGGGCTGGAGGGTTCACCCATGCCGGCACGGTCACCGCCTGGGGAATGGTGGCGGCGGCTCTTCTTGTCTCCCCATTTGGCTTAGTTACCTCGGGAAGCGCTTTCCTGCAAATTTCAATTTGGCCAGTTGCGATTCTCGTTGGCATTCTCTCTAGTGCTTTGCCTTACTCTTTAGAGATGTTGGCCCTGCGGAGTCTGCCGACAAAAAATTTTGGAATTTTGATGAGTGCTGAGCCCGCGATCGCCGCGATCTCGGGCGTTTTATTTTTGCACGAGCAGCTGATGGCGACGCAATGGCTCGCCCTCCTCAGCATCATGGTGGCTTCGATGGGAAGTGCTATGACCTCACAAATCACTCAAGCTCACTCATAAGGACAAAAAATGACACTTGCACCGGTGATCGCTGTGCCGGTGATGAATCCCGATGACACCACTCCCGTAAAAGTGGGTGATACGGCTTCATTGCAAAATACGTTGCCACTTCCGTTCACCACGTGTGAAGTTCCGGTGCCGTCATAAAACACCGTCGAGCTGAAGCTGGAGTTGCTGTACCCTCTTCTGATCATGCTGCCATTCATGTTCACGGTGCCAGAGCTCGTAGCGAAATGAATCGCACCGCGCCCGGCCGAATCGTAAACTGTCGAGTCGGTTAAATCCAGACGGCCGCCCGAAATCAGAATGGGCTTTGCACTGGCCGTGCTGCCGTTGGCTCCCAGGGTCGAATCTGTGACTTTCATCCAACCCGCGTTTGAGAGAGCACCCCGGCGACCAACAATACTTGAGTCGGTGATCTCAGCCACGCTAGTCGATGACAAGAACTCCACGCCAAAACCAGATCCGGAATCAAACTCGGAGTTATGTATTTTTAACGGTGCGGAAACAAACCCAGACGTCGCCGTAATGAGGCGACCGCCATCGGAGCTGGTGGTGTTCATATTGGTCATCGAGACACTGTCTAAATAAACATTTTCAGCGCCGCTCGATTTCAAAATGTAGCGATCGTTATTGTTGTAATTGAAACGGAGAGTGATGCCGACCATACTGAATCCGGAGGCGCCCACGAGATTTAAAATCGAAGAAAACGACTCCGCATTAAAAACAGAAGTGTCACCTTGGCGCGATATGAGTCTGACATTGTTTTCATACAGATCCATTGCCGAATCCGCCCCGCTATTGTGAATGTAAGCCGCGTTGTTCAGGCACAGGGTGCGATTCGGCGCCCTGTTTAGATTTTCTTTGAAAGTGTCAAAGCGAATATTTCCTTTCACATTTCCATCACAATTTACGAATGTTATATCGGGAAATAAAAGTGAGGGTATAAAGGAATACACTGCAGACTTTGATCCAACGCGAAAGAATTTAATTTTGTGTTCGACCGAAAAATTTTTGGACTTCCAGATAAAACTATTTAAATCGCTACAGGGTATGTAAGTCACGCCTGCATCTTTTGAACAGAGCACACCCGACCCGTCGTGGGTGAACGACACCGTTCGGATAAATGTATCATCAGCGACCCAAATTTTGCGCTTTGAAATCGGCAGAGTGATTGTATAGGTCGGTTCAGGACCGTCTCCCTCGGGCACCTCTGCATCCGGATCTGGAGATAAGGACGGCGTTTCCGCCTCAACTGTTTCTTCTTTTTTTGCTGATGGAAAATTCAATATTAAATGCCGCAACTGCATAATGAAGGGGATTTTTTTGATCGCCGTCCAAATCTGTTAACTGGAGGCCCTTGGCAACAAGAT
>CALCCV010000708.1 GCA_937900305.1 uncultured Pseudobdellovibrionaceae bacterium
CGAGCATCAATATCATGCGCCGAATATTGCAAGATTTCGGTGCCGAAGTCATTCACCTAGGTCACAACCGTTCAGTGCAAGACGTGGTGAAAACTGTTTTGCAGGAAGGTGCGCAAGGTGTTTGCGTCAGCTCGTATCAGGGTGGTCATATGGAGTACTTCAAATATATGAAGGACCTTCTGGATCAGGCCGGCGCCGGCTATGTGAAAATTTTTGGTGGCGGTGGGGGCGTCATAGTTCACGATGAAAAGCGAGAGCTGGAAGCTTATGGGATCACCCAAATTTTTCATCCCGACGACGGCCGCAAGCTTGGCTTGGAAGGCATGATCGCGCAGATCATTGAGGCCTGTGATTTTTCGATCCTCGACCTGACCGCTCAATTGATTCCTGTGGATGAAAAAAATCCATTTTCAAAGGACCCAATTCCCTCGACGGCGTTAGGTTTGGCTGTCAGTGCGATCGAAGAGTCAAAGTCCGAGGCAAAGCAATCGCTTTTGCAAGCCGCCTTTCCCAAAACGAATCGCACACCCTGCGTTGTTGGGATCACCGGCACAGGTGGCGCAGGCAAATCGAGCTTGATTGACGAGTTGGTCCAGCGATTTTTAAATGCATTTCCTGAAAAGAACATTGCGGTGGTTTGTGTAGATCCTTCGAAGCGCAAAACGGGAGGATCGCTTTTAGGTGACCGCATTCGAATGAATTCATTGTCGCGTCCCCAAACCTTCATGAGAAGTTTGGCTTCGCGGGGTTCTGGTCGTGAAATTTCTGACAGTCTGCCGGCCGTGGTGAATTATCTTCGCCAATGTGATTTCGATTTGATCATTGCCGAGACTTCAGGAATCGGGCAGGGCAATATGGCAATCACCGAAGTTTCGGATCTATCAATGTATGTGATGACGGCTGAATTTGGAGCCCCATCACAACTTGAAAAAATTGACATGATTGATTTTGCGGACTTGATTGCCATCAACAAAGCCGACCGACGGGGAGCCAAAGATGCGCAACGAGATGTGGCTAAACAGTATAAGCGTTCGCGTAAAATTTTTGATGATACGACGATCGCTCCAGTTTTTTTGACTCAGGCCTCACAATTCAATGACGGTGGGCTCAACCAACTGTTCTTTCATATGTGTCATCTCCTTGAAATAAAAAACAAATCGTTTAAGCTGGACGTAGGGTTGAAGGCGGCCATGTTGTCGGCCGAAGAACAAACGATCATTCCTTCTCATCGGCAAGCGTATCTGTCAGAAATTGTTGATTCCATTCGCACTTACAAAAAAGATGTGTGTCTGAAGGCCGAGCAGGCCTCGAGGCTTGGCGCGCTTCAGCGATTTCAAAAGGATTTTGGTTTTAGCGACGAACAGGTGAAAACTTTCCAAGAGAAATGGCAGCGGGAATTTGCGGCCGGCGACCTGCAGGACCTCCTGGGTTGGGATCAGAAATCTGCTCACTATGATAAGGATGAATTTACTTATAAAATTCGCGGTAAGGAATTTAAGCAAGCCTTAGTGTCGACTTCGCTCAGCGGTACAAAGATCCGCAAGGTGGCTTTTCCTAAAAAGTTGCAGGACTGGGGCGATCGGTTTCGGTATCTAAAGTTAGAAAATGTACCCGGTGAATTTCCGTTCACGGCGGGCGTCTTCCCGCTGAAGCGGGAAGATGAAGAGCCCAAGCGCATGTTCGCCGGCGAAGGAACTCCGGAGCGAACCAATCGTCGCTTCCATTATCTTTGTGAAGGGGAAGCCTCCCATCGGCTATCGACCGCCTTCGATAGCGTCACACTTTACGGCCAAGACCCCGAAGCGCGACCAGATATTTATGGCAAAGTGGGTGAAAGTGGCGTCTCGATCTGCACCTTGGCGGATATGAAAAGACTTTATGCTGGCTTTGATCTGATCAATCCAAATACGAGTGTTTCGATGACCATCAACGGTCCGGCCCCGATGATTCTCGCTTTTTATTTCAATACGGCGATTGACCAGCAGGTTGAGCTCCGCGAAAAAAAGCTGAGTCGAAGTTTAAGTGAGAGGGAATGGCAGCAAGTGGCCGATGAAACTCTGAAAACGATTCGCGGGACCGTGCAGGCAGATATATTAAAAGAAGACCAAGGTCAGAACACCTGCATATTTTCAATCAACTTTGCCCTAAAGATGATGGGGGACATACAGGCCTACTTCGTCGAAAAAGAAATTAAGAATTTTTACTCCGTCAGTATCTCGGGATATCATATTGCCGAAGCGGGAGCGAATCCGATCTCTCAACTCGCATTTACATTGGCGAATGGTTTTACGTTCGTCGAATACTATCTAGCGAGGGGTTTGAATATCGACGACTTTGCCCCAAATTTGAGTTTCTTTTTCAGCAATGGTCTAGATCCTGAGTACTCGGTCATTGGTCGAGTTGCTCGACGGATTTGGGCCCTAGCGATGAAAAACAAATACAATGCGGGCGAGCGCTCACAAAAGTTAAAGTATCACATTCAAACGAGTGGACGGAGTTTGCATGCACAAGAAATTGCGTTCAATGATATTCGCACAACATTGCAAGCGCTCCTGGCGATCTATGACAATTGCAACAGTTTACACACCAACGCTTATGATGAAGCCATCACAACCCCAACAGAAGAGTCCGTCCGTCGTGCCATGGCCATTCAAATGATTATCAATCGCGAGTATGGTGTCGCAAAAAACCAAAATCCCAATCAAGGATCCTACTTCCTAGAAGAAATGACAGAGTTGGTTGAAGAAGCGGTGCTCGAAGAATTCCTGCGCCTCAGTGAACGGGGTGGTGTTTTGGGTTCGATGGAAACTCAGTATCAACGGGCTAAAATTCAAGAAGAAAGCCTGTATTACGAACGGCTTAAACATGATGGAACTTTGCCAATCATTGGTGTGAACACCTTCGTGGATCCAAAAACAATGGCCGCAGATTTTATTCCCGCGAAAATTGAACTAGCTCGGGCCAGTTATGAAGAAAAGGATTTACAACTTCGACGAGTCCAAGACTATCAAAAGCAAAATGAAGCTGTCGCTCAGGTCGCCCTAGCAAAACTCAAGGCCACGGCTTTGCGTGGGGAAAATGTTTTTGGGGCGCTGATGATTGCGGCTAGGTCCTGTTCCTTATTTCAAATGACGGAAGCCCTTTTTGAAGTGGGTGGTCAATATCGCCGAAATGTTTGAGGCTACATGGAAATTTCGAAACATAATATTTTTTTAAAAAAGCCCGATCCTTCGCTTGATTCTTACGACTGGCTTGAAAGCTGGAAATCAAAAGAAGCTCTTGAATTTATTGAACACGAAAACAAAAGAACCACTCAAACTCTCGAAAAATTTTCGGGGTTTGAAAAAATGAGGTCTTCTGCTGAAAAGGTGTTGGGTCAAGAAAATCCAATCTCAGGACTCTCTTTCAAATCGGATGGTTTGCTTTATCGATTGACCAAAAATGACCAGTTTCCGAGTGGCCTTCTAGAACGCCAGCTGCCTAGCGGGTGGCAGGTTCTGATTGATTTTGGCAAGCTGAGTGATTTGTTGGGAGAAACTCTTTATTATTCGAGAATTACAAATTTTTTTGGCTCGAAATGCTTGTTACACCTATCGCAGGCGGGCACCGATGCCTGTCGGATCCTTGAATTTGACCCCGATTCAGGTGAAATTTTAAAAGGTGGTTTTGACTTATCTCAAGCCAAGGGAAGTTGCTACTATTTGCCAGATGGTTCGATTCTAAATGCCGCGGAAGATGTCGCGGGAGAGCGAACGCTATCCTCGGGTTGTCGAAGGCTAAAGTGGCATCCAAATGAAGGGCAAGGCCCTTCGATCCATCATTTTGAAGTTCTCCAGACGATTTCGAATTTAGAAATGGGTCTCTATTTGTTGCCGTTTTATCATGGGTCGTCAGAATTTTTGATACATCGAATGAGGTCTTGGGACGAGTCTGAATGCAGTCTGGTCAGCTTTTCGGCGCTTACCGGGCGGGTGGCGATGCGCCGGCTATTTATGCCTGAAGGTTTTTCAGCCATCGCTGTTATTGGTAAAGAACAACATAAAATTGGGACTGGCAGTGTACTTATTGTGCCGGCAAACACGGAGTTTTCATTAGCCAATCCTGGAGCCTATCCTTTTGAGGCAATTGTCGTAATGCCTGTGGGAGGCCAGGCCGTTGTTGGGAATGAATCTCCGTTCACCCCACCATGGGCAATTTAATGCATTATTCGCTTTCTTGCCGCGGCCCTTAGGCTGAGGTAGGGTCCGCCAGTATGTTAAGATTATGAGGAAGCCGCTTTGGCTATAGATGCCGCTACCAGCGCCAAAATCGCGCGCCTTTCCCGTATTAGAGTGAAAGAGGAAGAACGGGCGGCCTTGGCTCAAGAGCTAGGGAATATACTCGATTTTATCGCCATGCTTGATGAAGTTGATGTCACGAAGGTAGCGCCTATGGCCAGCCCGGTCGAAATGACCAGATCGGAAGAGCGTCGTGTAGGGAAAGAGTGTCTTCGCCTGTGTAG
>CALCCV010000709.1 GCA_937900305.1 uncultured Pseudobdellovibrionaceae bacterium
TTTTTTTCAAATGTTATTGTACTTTGCAGTTCACCTTGATCGAGATCTATGCGTGGAATTTCGACCTTCAATTCGTTATTTCGCGAAAGAACGGAAATATCCGCAGTCACGCGCTGGTGCGCACGCCGATCTTGACTGACAAAAACAAAATCCAGATTTTCTAAAATTCCAGCGATCTGAAAATCCCGGCCCCCCAAAAATTGCCAGCGTCCGGTAAATGATCCACCCTGGCCCGCCCAAGCTGACCACTGAGATGGCAACATCTCTTTCAAAAGATCCACTATGCGAAATTTTTTAAGATTGATTTCTCCCGGCTCGAGCATCAGTGGTTCCAGCTGCGCAAACCGCAAATTTCTCGCGCTCAGTTCGCCAAGATCGCCCACCAAATCGAGCGATTGAATTTCACCTTTGCCCTGCTGCCAATGCACCAAAGGCACCGAAACCTGAGCAGACAATGACAACCAAACTTTTTTTGGGTCCACTTTATTTACCCACGCGGGGGGAGCTTTCCACAACGGAACGATCTTTACGAGCGGCATTTGCTCAAGTTTGGTTTGAAGCTGAATTTGCCCATTTTCTTGTTGCCACTGGGCATCGACAGAAAATTTTCCCTCGCGCCAGTGCCCAGCAATGTGACTCGTCAATTCCGGCGTCCCACTCTCTTCGGAAAACAACAGGGACACCGTAGCCGAAGACAAATAGTTGGCCGCCCGCTCGGCAAACAAATTTGTTTCAGCGGACAAGCGAAAGACACGTGGTGCAAAACTCAAACTTTCGATTTGAAGGTTCGCAACCTGCCATCTCTTTCCGTATTGCTCTTGATGATAAACTTCGAGCGAATCAATTTCTATCAAATCCAAATTTCCGGCACGGTCGGACTCGGTTTCGCTCGGGTTTAAACTGTTTTTTGCCACGACTGCAGACGAGCTGCTCGCCATTTCGGGCGCCACAGGAGGACTCAAAGCAGCTCGGGCCGTTGAGCTGGCCGCAGGGTCCACCTTGGCGGGGGCGCCTTGGTCACAACTTTTAAAGGAGCCACGAAGTTTTAAAATCGCCCGACTCACTCGCATTGTTGAAAATGGCGAATGACCACGAAACAGAGAAGTGATCTGCAAAGGCACTTCGACTTCAGGCATGGTCAGAATGGGACTCATCCAACAGGCCTGCGCTGAAACCATTTGTACGTCGCGAAGGATTAAACGAAACGACGGGAAAATTCCATTTCGCAGGTGAAGCTCAGCCGCCGAAAAATCAATGCTGACATCTTTGTGAACATGAGTCAGGGCGGTTCGAAGCAGGGTTGTGATTTTTTCGGTGGACGTCTGCGCTTGGATGAGAAAAGCGAGAACAAAAGAAATAACAAGTCCGGCTAGCAAAAGACGTCGACCGGGCTGATCGGTCACCATCGCAGGGAGCGATGCTGACCGATCAGCCCAATCCATCTTTCGTGAATGACCCTCGTCAGAATTCCATTTCATTCAACATTCATAACAGTGAATCACTTGAATTCAAAGTGAATCACTTCGTAATCTTTGTCGCCTTTTGGACTTTGAACTAAGACGGGATCTCCAACCTTTTTGCCAATCAGCGCTCTCGCCAAAGGAGACAAAACAGAAATCATACCCTGTTTTACATCCGCTTCATCGACGCCAACAATTTGGTAGGTGTGCTCTTCTTCAGTTTCAGAATCCATGATTTTGACTGTGGCCCCGAAAACAATGCGGTCTGATTTGAGAGTCGGCACATCCACGACTTCGGCTGTTGCCAATTTCGTTTGCAATTCACCAATACGACCTTCGATCATGCCCTGCCGCTCTTTGGCCGCATCGTACTCAGCGTTCTCGCTGATATCGCCGTGGGCACGCGCTTCTTCAATAGCTTTGATGACCTGCTGTCGATCCTCCACTGTCAGCTTTTTAAGTTCAGCTTCGAGCATCGCTTTTCCACGCGTCGTCATTGGCAATTTATCAAGAACAGATGACATCAGGACCTCCAAAATCAAGTCCAGCAAATTACTCTACCAACGTCTTCAGAGACAAGGGAAAGCCACTCAGAATTATATAACGCATCAATTTTCCTGCACTATCAGGCTCTTGTTGCATCTGAGCAGTCCAGGAAAATCTCTGTCTCATCTAAAGCCCATGACCCATTTACGGAACTGCGTGACAATTGAGGCAGTGAAAAAACTCATCCCTCTGCTCCAAGGCGCGAATCGAATTTTGCTTTCCACCCACAAACAGTGTGACGGAGACGGGCTCGGCGCCGAATTGGCCATGGGCTTTGCATTAAAAAAAATGGGGAAAGAGGTGTACATCGTCAATGTCGATCAAACGCCTCGCAAGTATCGATTTCTGCAGCCTGAAAAGCACATTCAAATTTATCTCAATGATCCGCATATTCCTGAAGATATTGACCTGGCCCTGATTTTTGACACCAACGACCGACGCATTGTCGAACCCCTTTTTTCTGCAGTCGAAAAGAACACAAAAAATATTGCTTTCGTTGACCACCACCCAGTCCTGAGCTCTGGCCCACAACCTTCAAGACTTTCATGGATTGAAACCAACGCCGCCTCAACGGGCGAAATGGCGTATGACCTCATTCATGGCCTGGGCATTGCCATTGACGCAAAAATTGCAGAGGCCCTTTACACGAGTGTGACATTTGACACTCAACTTTATCGGTACATCCGCAATTCTCCGAAAAGTCATCTCATCGCAGCAGAACTCCTATCTCACGGCGTCGATGTTCCAAAAGTGCACAGACATCTTTTTGCTCACCAAACACCAAATAAAATTGCGTTTTTGGCTTCGGCCTTGGCGCGCATTGAGTACTCGTTCAACCTGCGCGTGGCCTTCGTGCGAGTGCTGTCTCAAGACCTGGTCCAATTCAAATTGGATCCAGACGATGTGCGCGACATCATTGATATGTTGATGAACATCGAAAATCTCGAAGCCGCAGTGATCGTTCGCGAAGACGGACCAGGAACCTTCAAGCTCAGCTTGCGCAGCAAGGGGAAAATTCCAGTTTTACCTGTTGCCGAAGCTTTGGGCGGAGGCGGCCACCTCTACAGCTCTGGCGCTTATGTAAAAATGGATGTAGACCCTTTAAAAGAACATCTCATGAACCATTTTTCACGAGCTCTCAAGTTGTTGGATGAAAAAAACTAAACGCAAAGAAATCATTTGTCGCTGCAATAACATCTCTCGGGAGACCATCGAGCGGGCCATCGTCAATGGCTGCGCGACGATGAATGAAATTTTCGACGACACTACGGCCGGCGTCGGTCCCTGCGGAGGATCCTGTCGACGCAAACTCCTTCCTCTCTTACAAAGCTACCTCAAAGAAAAAACTTTTCCGGAAGTCATTACTCCTATCGAGTGGCCAACTCCTGATGCCGAGCCGACGGAAGGCCAAAAGGACGAATCCGAATAGAGGTCGTTTGTGGCCCCCTGGCCCCTCCACTTTCCTTTCCTTGCTTGCTGCAAACCAATGGCTATAATAATTTGGATTGGGGGAACCAACTTATGATACGTCCAAATTCTAAGGTATTTTTCTATATAGGATCTTTTTTGGCCTGTTCAATCATGGCCTTGAGCACCGGCTGTGCCTCGGGTGGGTTCAAACTGACTCGAGAATATGCCGGCTTCGTCAACAAGCAGAACATCATTGTTCGAATCATTATCTATCTCCTCACAGGAATCATCTTTGCCATTACAATGCTCGTGGACTTGGTCATTTTTAACACCATCGATTTTTGGGAAGGACGTGTATCGCAAGGAACTTATGAATTCAACAAAGACGGAAAAACGTTTCACGTTCGCCACGAAATTTCACCTGAGAATTCATTGAAGCGTTCGACCATCGAAATGTTTGGAGTCGATAAAAAGCCCCTGCAGGAGGTGGTTTTACAAGAGACTCCGGGTGGCGAAATTGAGATGTCTGTGGATGGCGAGTTGCGGGCCCGAGTGCGCAACATCGGCTCTCTCCCCGTGGCCTCGATCTTCGATCGCGATGGCCACCTTGTCAGCGATACAATGATCTTTGCCGAGGCGCCAATCGCCACACTAACTGCCCTGACCGCTCGCTAGCCAACTTTTTTCATGGTCTCTGGGTTGCGGTTCAACCGATAGGCAATGATTTTTTCAACATCGGGACGGCACGTCCCACAAGCGGTGCTCGCCAATGTCAATTGTGATACCACTTCTGGCTGATGAGCACCGAGCAAAATTGAGTCGTCCACTTTACGAAGTGAAACATTCCGGCAGTGACAGACCTCCGCGTGCTGATACGGAAACTCCCAGGCACATTGATTTTTCAAAATCAGCTCTCTTAGCAGCATCTCCACATGACCACCCCCCACGGGCAGCGGCCACAGACTTGGATCTTGGCCGTGAAGAGCTCGTAGATGCGAAATATTTTCTAGCAGGCTGAGGCACCCTTTCAACTTGAGCCAACGAACACCTTGTGGCGTTCTTTCAAGTTGAATTTCATCACACTGTTTGAACAACACTTCGATTTTCATGGGCACTCCTTTAGGCGTTCAACACTCGTTGTACACCAATGATCCCTTTGATTTTCTGCAATTCCAAAATAGCGAGGGTCAGTTGAGATGCATCTCGAACAGAAATTGAAAAAACACAGATCGCCTTTTTGTCTTTCGTGGTTCTGACCTGAGCTGACTCAATATTAATTCCATGAATCGAAAAGGCTTCGCCCATTGATTTCAACAGACCCGGCACGTCCTGCGAGAGAATTTTCACTTTTACTGATCGCTCCTGCCCGCCTTCGCCCGCCTGTCTTGCATTCCACGAAACATCGATTTTTTTGAGCTGATCTTGGTGAAAAACCTTGATGCAATCCGAGCGATGAATAGCAATTCCTCGTCCCAGAGAAATAAATCCTACAATTGAATCACCCG
>CALCCV010000710.1 GCA_937900305.1 uncultured Pseudobdellovibrionaceae bacterium
TGCTCGAAATTTTTTGAGCTTGAACAAGACACCAAAATTTTGTTGGCCAACGATGGCGCGAGTTTTGAAGTTCGACTGGCCGGCCCTGAAGTATTTTTAAGTCACTTTGGCGTTGATTTGGCATCTCGGATTCGCGCCCGGTTTCCACTCGCTGAATTTTCATTTGAAGAGACAGATGAAAAAACGGCGATCGCCAAGGTTGGGCAACGGGTTGCCGATTTGGCATTGCAAGCCAATGTTTCGGTACGGGTGCCTGGGTTTTCTTATAAACTTTTGCAGAAAGTTCAGTTTGCCACCTATGCGGCTGAAGGACATCCCTTGTTAAAAGGACTGAGCAAAAAAAATCCCAAAATTCATGTCAGCGAAATTTTAAAATTTGATTTTTTGTTCCCAAAACACTCAGTGTTAGGGCTAACAAATTCACCTGGATCCTCTCCCGACGGCTGGCGCGACGACAAATTTTTAAGAAAATCCACGTTTCGAGATGTCGGGCTGAAAAGCTTAGAGCGATTGTTAGTCACCGAAAGGGCCCTGGCTTATCTTCCCGAATATCTCGGGGAAAGCCTGCCCGTGGTCAAGATCGATGTGATCGGTTGTCCTTACGCTTGCGAACAGAAGATCTATCTTGTGACCTCGGGCTTGGACAAAAAAGAATGGCTGAAGGAATTTTGGCAGAGCTAACTAAATTCCGAGAACAAACCCCAAAGTCATCTCGACTCGGTACCCAGCTCGATGACACTCTGAAATGTCTAAAGTTTCGAGATGATCTCCATTGCGAGAATTATAACATCTAGTCAAAGCTGCCTGATGAATTCTGTCGGGCTGAGTGGCCGCATAACCCAAGAGGTGTTCGAAAATGTGCCCTTCGCAGTTTGGATCTGTCGAAAGAAAATGATCGTTACCACTGTTATTGACGCGGCAGCGAAAAATCGGTTGAGAATCGGGAGAGTAGGTGACGTCGATGAGATAGACTGGTCCTTCATTTCGGTAGCCAGAAGTAATGGCCTCATCTGGGTTTGAAGAAGCCATGTGATCGCCAGTGCGTATATTGTACTGCCGATGTATGACTCGCAAATCTTGCGCTGGACGATTCAAACCGATTTCCCCGATTGGCGGTCTGAATTGCGCACTGGCAAATTGACCAGCAATAACGACTGCGACAGATAAGATTCCCAAAAACATTTTTTTCATAGTTCCCCCTTTGAATATTTGAAACAATTGTCTGATTTTTTCCAGATCAACTGATCTCGAAATGGTGAGAAGCAAAACCGTGGCCAAGAAAAATTAGATTTTTTGTCACCGGACTGACTTAAAAATTTTCAAAAGATAAATGAGCGCGGGAAAAATAAGAACTGATCCCACAATCAGTGCACCAACCAGGGGTCTAAGAGTGGCTTCTGGTGCGGCCGAGTTATAAATATTGAGAGTTTCCATTCCCATCAAACCAGAACTGACAATTCGAGTGACGACAAGGGCTGGAAACTGGAGCCGAAACCATCCCATTAGGATGAAGGTGACCTGCGCGGCCACCAGAAATCGAGACCAAATCACTGATCGAAATTTCAGGCTGAGCCAGAGTGGCGCCAGCAAGAGGGTTGCCATAACGACGCATCCGAGAGCCCAAGGGTCCCCGAGAAAAAAATGGAGCAAGGGCAATCCGTCCCACTCCGCCGCCAAAAATACCGAAAGGCCAGACAGCACTGCGAGCCCATTTAAAGTTTTCGCCCGAGTTACCAGCAATGCTCGCAAGTTTTCATTCGGAGCCTCGCCCAGCAAGTAGATGGCGGCCAAAAAAGAAAATAAGATACAGGTGAACGTTCCCACAGAAAAACTAAAGAGATTCAACCATGGTGCAACAAAGATCTCAGCAAAGGTCTGAGCATTAGGAACTCTGCGACCTAAAAATATAGCCCCTGCAATCGTCCCGAGCATCAGTGGGGTCAGAAAGCTAGAGGCCACGAATATTCGCGAATAATAGACATGCGAGCGATCTTTGACGGCGTCATAGTGACGATATGTGAAAGCACAACCTCGCAAAATAATTCCGATGAGCATCAGCGTGAGGGGAATATGGAAAACAGTCGAGATCACTGCATAGGCTTTTGGAAAACCCACAAACAAAATCACTATCGCTAAAATCAGCCATACGTGATTGGCCTCCCAGACAGGACTAAGAGCGTGGGAGATGAGCTCGCGCTGCTCAGTTCGCAACTGGCGACCTCGAAAAAACTCGAGAATTCCACCGCCAAAATCAGCGCCTGCAAAGAGAGAATAAAGCAAGACCGACACGGTCAAGAAAAAAGTTGTAATCTCAATCCACATTTTGAAACTGCCTAACCATGAGGGCTGTTACGACCACTGCGAGCAAAAGATAAACTCCGGTGAACAAGAGCATAGGTACAATAAGACCGGGCATCGGCGAGACTGCATCTTTGGTTTTCATCACGCCATAGATGATCCACGGTTGTCGTCCCACTTCGGTGACAGTCCAACCAGCCTCTATCGCGATAAATCCGAGCGGAGTGCAAAACACGATGGCCCTCAACCACCGTCGGTCCTGAAACCAATTTTTTGACCTGAAGCGGGCCCATAAAAAGAGTGCGCCAATCAAAGCCATAGTGGATCCCAAACTCACCATAATTTGAAATGCGACGTGAGTCACAGCAACTGGTGGCCAATTTTCTAAGGGAAATTGGTCCAAGCCAATCACTTCAGACTCAAAATCCCCGTGAGCAAAAAAACTAAGCAGTCTCGGAATATGGAGTGCATAGTCTAAGGTCTTTTCAGCTTCGTTTGGCCAGCCACCGATCGCGAGTGGCGCGGGTTTGACCGTAGTAAAAAGTCCCTCCATAGCAGCTAGTTTCGCAGGCTGCAGTTGAGCGACCTGTTTGGCCAATCGATCTCCATGAAAAGGTTGAATAAGGGCGGCCACTGCACCCATGGTTAAGGCGATTCGAAATGCATATTGATGAAATCGAGATTTCGAGTTTTTCAAGAGGCCGAGGGCGTGAACTCCCGCGACGGCGAACCCAACTGCTGCAAATGCCGCGATCGTCATATGAACGCCCTGATGAAGGGCCGCTTTGTTAAACATGGCTGCCCACGGATCAATATCCATCGCTTCGCCCTCAACCCAACGAAAACCTTGGGGCGCATTCATCCAGGCATTTGCACAAATCACGAAGAGCCCCGAAAGGACACCGGTCAGTCCCACCGCAATTCCGCTCCACCAATGGACCCAACGCGGAATTCGGTCCCAGCCATACAGAAAAATCCCTAGTGCTATGGCCTCGAGAAAAAAAGCAGATCCCTCCCAAGAAAATGGCATCCCAAAAATCGGACCTGCGTGTTTCATGAACTCGGGCCACAGCAGGCCAAGCTCAAAAGACAGCACCGTGCCCGAAACAGCACCAGTCGCAAAAAAGATGGCCACACCCTTTGACCACGCTTTCGTCAGGCGTAAGTACACTTCATCACCGGTTCGCAGCCATTTCCAGTGCGACATCGCCATCAGAAATGGCATTGCCGTTCCAACCGCCGCAAAAACAATGTGAAACCCTAAAGAGATCGCCATCTGCGACCGTGCCGCGAACAGATCGGTCATGATCCTCCTTCGCACCCGTTCGCTAAAGGTATCGCAATTGATTGATTTTGTCCTGACATATTGTGCTGTGTAGATTCGCAATTTATTTGATGGGGATCAACTCCGACGTCGGAGTTGCAGTTGAGAGGTCTCGAGATGATGGAAATATTGGGCGACTGGTCTAGGAATGACTAGAGATCTACGCACTTAGAATCCAAATTATAAAATCGAGAGATAAAATTTCAAGACTGAAGTTTCAAAACTGAAATTTAGATTCTGAATCAGAATCAGAATTAGTGTGAGAATTAGAATGAGAGAATCAGAGTTAGAATTAGAAGCTAAAAAGCGATTTGTGACTGAAGTCCAAGCTCAGTGCTCCGAATACAGAACCCACAGGGCAGAGCCCGAAACCCGAACCACGGAAAGATCGGAAGAGCGTCGTGTAGGGAAAGAGTGTCTTCGCC
>CALCCV010000711.1 GCA_937900305.1 uncultured Pseudobdellovibrionaceae bacterium
AATCTTCTATGCTAGATTCTCCCATCATTTTGTACACTGCCTACGATCTGGTCTTCCCTCTGGCCACATCGCGCGGGCAAAAAAGGAGTTTCTTGCATGGCTCTGAATCCATCTTTGCCGATTTCTCATTCGTTTGCCGATCGACACATCGGTCCCAGTCCTCAAGAAGAAAAAGAGATGCTCACTAGCTTGGGCTTTGGGGCCTTGGAAGATTTGGCGATGCAGGTGATCCCTAAGGGAATTCGCACTCAAAATCCTTATCGCCTTGGAGCGGGCCTTTCAGAAGAAGAGTCGTTGCAAACTCTCCGGTCGATGATGAGTAAAAATCAAGTTTTGAAATCAATGATCGGCATGGGATATTATGGCTGCCACACGCCGCCCGCGATTCAACGAAATGTTTTTGAAAGTCCAGCGTGGTACACGGCTTACACTCCCTACCAAGCCGAGATTTCGCAAGGGCGGATGGAAGCCTTGGTAAATTATCAAACAATGATTTGCGATTTAACCAAAATGCAAATCGCGAATGCCTCACTGTTGGACGAAGGAACGGCCGCGGCAGAAGCCATGGCCATGGCGTTCGGTCTTCATAAAAAAAGTCCGAGTCGAAAATTTTTGGTCAGCAAACATCTCCACCCACACGCCTTGGAGGTTTTGAAAACGCGTGCGAATCCGCTCGGCCTCGAGATGGTGGTTGGCGAAGCGCTGCAGTGGAAAGATGACGCGAGCTACTTCGCCGTGTTTGTTCAATACCCGAACACGCAAGGCACGGTCGAAGACTATCGCGAGCTTGCCAAACGTTGTCATGAAAAATCAGCTTACCTGTGTGTGGGTACAGATCTTTTGGCGCTGACGCTGTTGACTCCGCCCGGAGAGTGGGGCGCAGACATTGTTTATGGAAACTCGCAACGATTTGGCGTTCCACTGGGCTTTGGTGGTCCACACGCCGCCTTTTTTGCTACTAAAGATGAATTCAAAAGGACGATGCCAGGCCGCCTGATTGGTGTGAGTTTGGACAGTCGAGGCAAACCCGCTTATCGATTGGCTCTGCAAACCCGAGAGCAACACATTCGCCGAGAGAAAGCGACGTCGAATATTTGCACAGCCCAAGTTTTGCTCGCGAACATGGCGAGTATGTATGCCGTTTATCATGGTCCCACAGGATTGAAATCGATCGCGACTCGCGTTCACAATTTGACTCTGACATTTGCCGAGGGTCTCAGGCGCTTAGGATTTGGAGTTCGCTCGCAAGAGGTCTTTGACACCGTTCGAGTTCAAACACCACAGGCCTCGCAGATCAATGAAGACGCGCAAAAGCTAGGTTATAATTTTTGGTTGGTGAGCCAAGATGAACTGGGAATTTCATTCGACGAAACCTGCACCCTCGAGACGGTGACGTCGCTCTGGCAAGCCTTTCAAGGCGGTAACGCTGCACCGTTTTCAGCCACAGATGTTTTACAGCAAGTGAAAACGACCTTACCGAAATGGGCATTAAGGACATCAGATTACTTGACTCATCCAGTGTTTCATTTGCATCAAAGTGAAACGCAACTTATGCGTTACATTTATGAGTTGCAAAACCGGGATGTCACGTTAACGAAATCAATGATCCCGCTGGGTTCTTGCACAATGAAACTCAACGCGGCCGCCGAGCTGATGCCAGTGTCTTGGTCTGAAGTGAATCAAATGCATCCTTTTGCGCCTGTGGCGCAGGCAAAGGGGTACCTCGAGATGATCAAGGACCTCGAAGAAAAGCTTTGTGACATCACCGGATTTTCGGCGGTGAGCTTGCAACCAAACTCGGGCGCACAAGGGGAGTATGCTGGCCTGTTGGTCATTAAAAAGTACTTTGAATCTAAGGGGGAAGATCAACGCGACATTTGTTTGATTCCATCTTCCGCGCACGGAACCAATCCCGCCAGTGCCGTGATGGCCGGCATGAAAGTGGTGGTGGTCAATTGCGATTCGAAGGGCAATGTAGAGGTGACCGATTTGCGAGCGAAGGCTGAGGCTCATAAAGAGCAATTGGCGGCCCTGATGGTGACTTACCCTTCGACTCATGGAGTGTTTGAAGAGTCCATCGCGGAAATCTGTTCGATCATTCACGCCAATGGCGGGCAAGTCTATATGGATGGCGCCAATTTGAATGCGCTGGTGGGAATGTGTCGGCCGGCTGAATTCGGCGCCGATGTTTCGCACATGAACTTGCACAAGACGTTCGCGATTCCCCACGGCGGTGGCGGCCCAGGTATTGGGCCCATCGGAGTTCGTGAGCACTTAAAAGAGTTTTTACCTCGCCACACATTGGTGGCTGCTTCAGGGCCCGAGAAAGGCATTTCCAGCACGACCTCGGCTCCTTGGGGGAGTGCGAGCATCTTGCCGATTTCTTGGTCCTACATCGCGATGATGGGTCTTGAAGGATTGCAGCGGGCGACGCTCATGGCGATTTTGAATGCCAATTATGTCGCCAAGAAGCTGTCGAAGCACTATCCAATTCTTTACACGGGTAAGGAGGGGTTGGTGGCCCACGAGTGCATCGTCGACCTTCGCGAACTGAAAAAGACTTCGGGAATTGACGTCACAGATGTGGCCAAACGTCTGATGGATTTTGGTTTTCATTCGCCGACAATGTCGTGGCCCGTGCCAGGTACTTTGATGATTGAACCCACCGAAAGTGAGTCAAAGGCTGAACTTGATCGCTTTGTTCAGGCGATGATTCACATTCATGGCGAAATCAAAAAAGTAGAAAACAAAACTTGGCCGCTGGAAAACAATCCTCTGGTGAATGCACCACACACGGCGGATATGTTATTGGGTGAAAAGTGGTCGAGTCCTTACACTCGTGAGCAAGCGGCATTTCCATTGCCGTGGGTGAAAGAGGGCAAATATTGGCCCGCCGTTGGCCGAGTCGATAATGTTTATGGTGATAAAAATATCATGTGCACCTGTCCACCTATGGAAGCCTACCAAGATTGACGAAAACGGCAAAAGCTCCAAAAGTTTATTTAGCTAGGCTAGATAAAATTGGTGACTTGGTTTGCACACTGGGAGCCGATCAGGCGCTCTCGTCTTTCGAGGTGACTTGGGTGGTGCAACCCGCACTTGAATTTTTAATAGTGGCGAGTGAGCCTTCTCGCCGGGCCATTTTTTTTGAAAAAAAGAAATCGTGGCAAAGTTTTCGGCGGATGATCAGAGAGTTTCGGCGTGAGCGGCCGTTGGCGGTGATCAGCTTTCAAGCGCCATGGTGGTTTTCGGCGGCCGCATTTTTTGCCCGGGTGCCCGAGCGGTGGGGTGTTCGCAGTCAATGGCATTCCTTTTTATTTCTAAATGCAGGCGTTCGTCAGCGGCGCAGTTCCGCGGATCAACATGAAAGTCAGTACAATCAAGATTTGGTGAATTCCTTTTTGCAGAAGCGTGGTGCTGGCGCCCAATCCTATGTTCAGCTCAGGCTGCGCAGTGAGCAGGCGACGCTTTCGTTTCCTGGTCGATATGTCGTTGTTCATCCGGGCATGGCGGGGTCGGCTCGAAATTGGTCGACGGAGCGGTACTCTGAATTTATCACACTCCTTTTGAGGGAAACCAAAGATCTGAAGGTTTTGATCACTGGCACAGCGCCCGATGCAGAATTCGTGGATCCACTTCTTGAAAAATTTGGCGAAGAACCTCGCGTGCTGAGTGGCAAAGGGCGATTTTCTTCAGCGCAGCTTTTGAGTGTTTTGAAAGGAGCGCAGTTTGTCGTGGCTCCGTCGACGGGAGTTTTGCATTTGGCGGCAGCGTTGGGTGTGGCGAACTATGGAGTCTACTCGCCCATTCGAGTTCAACGTGCCGTTCGTTGGCGAGCGTTGGGTGACCGAAGTTTTTACTTAGAGCCCGCCGTGAATTGCCCCGCCGAAAAAATCTGTCTTGGGAAAGCCTGTTTGCTTTTTGATTGTATGAACCTAATGACTGCTGAAAAATTGCTGACGAACATTCGTCTGAACGGAGATCTCGCGTGAAATCTTATGGCCAACCCTTCACTCTGCCACCAAGATTGAGATCGGAAGAG
>CALCCV010000712.1 GCA_937900305.1 uncultured Pseudobdellovibrionaceae bacterium
GACAGGATGCTGGCAAAATCCATGGCCATATTGGCCAGAAATGGAGCTTCCGGATGTGAGAGCGTGAACTCCACCGTCAGATCATTTACTTTTTTGATATCGGTGATCAAATTCGACATGTCCATCGAATCAAAGTAGCTGTACTTTCCGCCACTGACTGGAAAGTAGGGATGGTTTTTATCGCGCATGCGATTGAACGAAAATAAAACATCGTCGGCATTGAAGTTTCGGGTGGGAGTGAAGCCTTCCGTTGTTTGAAACGCAACATTTTTTCGCAGGTGAAAAGTGACCTTGAGTCCATCTTTCGAGACGTCCCACTTTTCAGCCAGGCCGGGCTCGAGTTCGGTGGTGCCGTTTTTAAATTCAATCAAACGACTGTAAATCGCCTGCGACGTGGCGTTGAAAGTCACACCGTCCGAAGCGATCTGAGGACTGAAGGTCGACGGACTGCCTTCAGAGCAATAAACGAATGTTTTTTCAGCCGACGCCTGCGCACTCCACAAAATCCCTAACACCAAAGACCAACCCAAGCTTTGCTTGAAGGCATTGCCGATCATAGATTTCTCCCTCGCTGAGAACGTTCTCGAGCTATACGTTTACATCTAGCTTTAGAAAGCTCGTCAAGCTTTGGGTCTTTGTCAAAGTTTTATCAGGATTGAGAAGGGATGCCTCGGCGCGCTAGAGCGCCTAGCGATTGGGAGAGCGAAAGTTGGGACATCCTGGATCGGTTTTCCAGTTTTTTGCACAGTGCTCAGTTTGCGCTTGCAACATCTTTATCTGCTCAAGTGAGAGCTGAACCTGTTCGCCATCGCCTTTGTTGGCAATCTCGCGCGTTTTTTTTCCGCCCACGTCTTTAGCAGCAGGACTGGAGTCTGCCGTGGCCTTCGGGCCCTTGGCTCCGGCTCTGTTGCGGCCCCAAGCTAAGTCTGAAAGCGTCTGTCGCAAGTCCGTTGGCTTCTGCAAGGCGGCCTCGACAGCAGCTGCGTCCGAACTCCCAGAGTCAGGGATGGGCTGCGCAGTTTCGAATTGTTTCGTGTGACCTTTGTGAGGCCAAGGAATGTCTTTAGGATTGATATTTGGACCCAACGTGGCGATCTTGTCGGGAGTCTTGGGTGTCTGCAGAACAGCGTAAGCCGCGAGACCCGCAGACACTGAAAAAACACCGATGGCCAACAGAATTTTTTTAAGGCGATTGTTTTGCATGCCTTCATATCGGAATTCTGAGAGACAAATGTGAGGACCACCTGGCAAAAAAAAGGACCCACCGAAGTGGATCCTTTAGGCCGTTAGTCTGTTAACTAACAAGACTTGAACTATTCTTTCGTCATGCTGAAGATCATTTTTTGTGGAGCTAAGATGTGCTCGAGGTCGTTATTCTCAGTGGCGCGACGTCGATCGCTTTCCGCAGCTGTTTTATTGAATTCGATATTTTCAAGAGCTCTCTTCGCAACGGCTTGGCAAGCTGCCGACGTCGATTTGATGGAACCCGAGAAACGAATATCAATGATCGCAGTGCTTTCACCCGTCTTTTTCACGTTGAAAACAATTTTGCGAGCCGCTTCACAAGTGATTGAGCTGGAAGCACCGGAGCTAACTTCAAAACTCTCGCGCTCTTCCGTGTCCATTGTCGCCAAATTTCCTGTGTTGTCATAAGTGATGACGTCGAGCAAGAACTGAGCTTTTGGTTTTGGTCGAAAATCCACTTTAAAGAAGTTTTCAACCGTGTTGGCACCCCAGTTGAAACGCGGCTCTGAAGAACAAGTCGAGCTGAAACTGTCTTTGTGTTGATAGTAGTAGTTGGCGTAACAACGAGCTTCGTCAAAAGTCAGACCTGCACCACTTCCAGTAGTTTGGTTTCCGCAAGACGCGCCCGCAGCCACTTTTTCAACCGGAGGTCCCACGTGATAAGAGGTGTCGAGGGGGGTTGCAAAATCAGGAGCTCCGGCGTTGTCAGCAAACTGTCCGTTCACCCAGCGGCAAGTAAAGTTGATCGTGGATTGCGGACCGGTGCCATCGGGGTCACCCGTGTAGGCACAAGTGCCTTTCGAAAAACCAGCTGGCAAACCTGTTGAATCATTCGTACAAGATCCAGTGATGCCTGACCAGTTCGTCATGAAAATTGGTTTATTGCTTTCGTCGAAGCAACCACCGTTACCCAAATTGACCATCCAAGCGTTGCCACCAACCGCAACGTTCGTGTGATCCAACTTTTGACCCTTACATACATAAGCTGGAATTGACTTGCCACCGATGTCAATCGATTGACCTGAACAGTCGTTGATTGAGTAGGGGCTCGTCGCGGCACTCGAAATCCAAAAATAGGGATTGTAACCATCTAGCGAACCGACAGCCACTTGATGACCGTCAATCACTGGCAAAGTGTCTGTCAAATTGATCTTTCCACCGGCGCGCGCTTCAGCAGGCGTAAAACCAGTTTTATAGCCGCAAGCTGCAAAACCTTCAGCTTCCCAAACGGCCAAGGCAAAACGATCGGCAGTTCCGACTGTTCCTTCACTTTCATCACAAACTACGGGATTGGCACTTTGATCACAGTGACCAGCCGTGGGCGTGAACAGCTTTCCACCCATGCGCAGAAGTGCGATCTTTGATCCTTCGGGAAGTCCTTCGCAATCATTCTGCGGAGTGCCTGCGGCACAAGTCGTGATGTAACCCGTTGGTTTGTTCGCGTACGCACTGGCCTTCCAAAGACCTGACATATTAAATGCCGCAGCTGCCGTAGGGGGAGGCGCCACAGACGCAGCGATGTCGGACACAGGAATTACCACAGTGCCGTCATCGCCAAGAACGATGTTACCCAAGCTCACGCTGTCTGACAAAACCACAGAGGAGCTTCGTTTCGCGTTGCCCTCTAAGTCTGTATTTGATTGGTCTTCAAAAACGATAGTCCCAACTTCGTTGCCGCTGGTAGAGTCACGAAAAACGGCGGTGACCGAGGCCCCTTTGGCTCCGGGAACATTCAACGTGAATGAACCGTCTGAACCCACATCTGCCTTCGCGATCACGGGCGGAGAAGTAAATGCAATGGCATAGATTTCTAAACCAGCCAACGACACGGCGTTGGCCGAAAAATCCTGTTTTCGAGAAAGTTTTAAGCTAGCTGTATCATTGCTACTCAAACTTCCGCTAATGACCAATGGCGCCGGCGCGGTCGTGGAAGCTGAGTCACTCGAACTGCTTCCGCTACAAGCGACCATTGACCCCGATAAAGCCAACAGTGCGGCTTTGGTGATCCTGCTATACGTTCTGCTCATTCGTTCTCCTTTTAGTCTTGGCTTCAACCCAAGTTTATTTTTCATTTTTCGACTGTGAACTTTTCTTCATCGAATTTTGACAGCCAATGGATCGGAGGACCCTCAAGAAAACTTCAGGACTTTAATGAGCCAAACGGAATATCTCAGAAAGGGACAAGGCTTTTGGATGGAAGTGAGATTTGCCTTAGCTATTAGTGGTGTAAATCACATCAAGCAGCGCGAATTGAGTCACTCATTTTTCAACAAGTTTAAAAGCGCGAGAAGTAGCTTTGTTGAGATTTTGGATTTTAGTAAAAATCCTATTCTGCAAATCGAACATAGCCTGAGCCTCGAGCTCATCCTGCTCGTGATCATAACCCAACACATGCAAGATGCCGTGGATCAGAAGATAAGTTATTTCATCCTTGTATACATGGCCCAGGCGCTGTGCCTGTTTTCGAATATAGGTCGGACACAGCCAAACCTCACCCAAAAGATGTGGTCCCGCATGACGGGCAGGAGTGGTCAATTTTGCGATAGGAGTGCCGGGGTTGTAATCCAGACTGAGGACATCGGTGGCTTTCTTTTTTTTTCGCAATTGAAAATTGAGAGATCGCATATCGACTTCGGAAATGAAACCAATTAATAGACAAAGTGAGCGCCGTCTCATTTTCAAACGCAGGGGCTGCGGCAACTTGTCGAAGATGCTTTGCGCCAGATCTTGCAACTCAGATCGGCGCCAGGGACCAAGGCTTGAGGATTGAAATTCCAAAACCAGTTGCGGAGACAGCGCGGTGTCTTTCGATGACATCGATTAGCCTTTTGATGGGAGAATGTCGCCCAGTGAACCACCGGCTTGGCGAGGATAATCAATGCGCTGGTGATAAATGCCCAACAAAATGCGAATGAAAGCGTGTTCAACTTTAGAAATGTCTCTCAACGTGAGATTGCACTCATCCAACTGCCCGTCCGAAAATTTGCGTTGGATGATATTGCGAACGATGTTTTGCAACCGAGTGGGAGTGGGCTCATCGAGACTGCGAGCCGCAGCTTCGATGCTATCTGCCAGCATGCACAGCGCGGCTTCACGAAACTGAGGTTTAGGACCCGGATAGCGAAACTCGGCCTGGGGAGTTTGGCTTTCATCTTGATCGTTGAGATCCATGGCCTTGTTGTAAAAAAACGAAATCAAAGTCGTGCCGTGATGTTCAAGAATTCCTTCGATGATGGGTTGGCCCAGTTTGTAGTGAAGGGCCATTTCTAAACCGTCTTTGACGTGAGCAACCAAAATCGTTTTGCTCATGTAAGGTGAAATTTGATCATGGGGGTTGTGTCCAGGCTTTTGATTTTCAATGAAATAATTGGCATGGGCCATCTTGCCAATGTCATGGTAATAACACATGACCTTGCCCAAGAGCGGATTCCCGCCAATTTCTTCGGCTGCGGCCTCAACCATACTTCCGACCATCATTGAATGATGATAAGTGCCCGGAGCTTTCACGATCATTTCGCGCAAAAGCGGATGATTGAGATTGCTGAGCTCAAGCAGTTTAACGTCAGTGGTGTAACGAAACACCGACTCTAGCATCGGCGTTAAACTCATGACCACGACGCTGGATAAAAATCCTCCCAAAGAGGCGCCGACGAGGGTCCCCAAGATTTCTTGCCATTCAAATTTTTGATCAGCCAACAACAAAAAGTGCAAACACGCCACAATCACAAGATTCACGACGCCGACCCGCACACCGGCCACGTAAATGTCGTTTCGAGTTTTGCACCGAGAGACCCCTTCACCTCCGACCAATCCGCCCAGAAATGCGACCGCAAAAAATGCCAGATTGAAATCTTCCATCATTCCAAGGGCCAGGCTGGTCACCAGCGTGAACACCAACGTCAACGAGGACGACTGAGCCAAAAGTGCCAACAACATCGATCCCGCGGCCACTGGCCCCGCGTACAAAAACATTGAACTGGTGAGCAGTCCGCCGAACTTCTGGACAAAGGCCATCTCGGTGATAAACAAAAAGGCCTTGGTGCTGGCGACAGTGAGAAGCGAAATCATCATGGCCACCAAAATGTCTTTGCCAGATATTCCGCGCAAACTGGGCCCTAGCGTTTTGGTGTAAGAATAAACCACGGCGAGTGAAAGACACAAAAAGATCGCCATCGAGATCACGAGGTAATTTCGTTTGCGCTCAGCCTGCACGCTTTCAATCCGCCCCAAAACATTGAGATGCGAAGGCTGCAACACGGACCCCTTATGGACGACCGCCTGACCTTTGCGAAAAGAAATCATCAGATCGGAAGAGCGTCGTGTAGGGAAAGAGTGTCTTCGCCTGTGT
>CALCCV010000713.1 GCA_937900305.1 uncultured Pseudobdellovibrionaceae bacterium
GATCTGTAGCCGTGACTGGAGTTCAGACGTGTGCTCTTCCGATCTGTCGACCCCAACCTCGAACAGGCTTTCAAAAAAACCGTCGACGGCATCGCGCAAAAGACCTGCAACGCGCAATTTATTTACGTAAAGAACGGCCGGGTGAGCGTAATAAAATATCAGAGGATGGCGCAGCTGATGAGTTGGCGCCCGAATGAACGACTCTTCTCCTTGCAGCGAAGAAAATAAAAGTTCGGTCAAAGTCCATCCGTTGTCGAAGTAATTTAACAAGTCATTGCGTGAAATTTTTGAAAAGTGGATTTGAGGAAGCGCGTGCAAAACACCATCGTTACCAATACCAGGACAATTTTGATCGTACGGTCTTTTGCCGGTCCACCATTCAAGGGGGCGGGGCCCCTTAAGCCAATCTCGATCACTCCCATCGTTGGAGTGCTGATTAGAGTGAAGAGATGGGGAGGAAGAATTTTCTAAACTGGAATTTGAGTCTGAGTGTCGTGATCCATTCATCTCCACAGTTATGCCCGGTTTGCCTTCGGGAGGCAACATTCACTGATTTTTCAGGGTCAATTCCAAGGCGGCGGGCGCCTGATTTGGATCGAGCGTCGAAGCCCTAACAAAAATATTTTTCAAGTTTTCCGAAACACCAATCAGTCCTGTCGATTTACTCTGGCCCATTAGCAGTTCGTTGAGCATAAGCGAGTCGGGCAATTCAAGAATTTGGTTTCCAACACCTTCAATCTCTATTTCAATCGAAATCTTTTCTATGAACAAATCTTTTTGTAAGGCTTTGATCTGAAGGGTGTTGAACGCCCCCGCCTGAGGCACTGGAAAAGTGTAATCAGCGGGCACCGCGCCAATGGAGCGACTGCCGAGATTCAAGGTTGGCAGCCGATATATGAAAAAAACTTTTTTTACAGTGATATTTCCAACGAGTTGAACTTGCCAGCTGCCTGCCGATTGAGCGGGGTTTAAATTTCGCGTTTTAAATGGAATTGGGTTAACGTCCCCTGGACCCTCTGGCAATTGCTGGACGGGAATGGTCTGAGTGTCATCTATCTGCTGCCCATTGATCAGAAGTTTGGCTTTTCCGTGGCCCTCGGCGCTATAGGCATAAAGTATCACTCTCTCGATTTGAGCGGCGGGAAATGGCAATCCGCAAATGTCTGAAAAAAGTTGACGGAGTTTCAATGTGTTCTCGCCTTCGAAGTGAGTCACTCCAAGCCACACACCCACCCGAGTGAGTCCAGATTCACCCCAAGGTTTCGGATTAACGCAAGAGGGACCGGCTTGAACCTGAGCTCCCAGAATTGTGGAGAGTCCGCAGGAAATTATCGCGAGGGAAAGGTTTTTTTTTCGAAGCAATAGTTTTTTGAACTTTTTCATGAAGTTCATCATTAAAATCATGGGCTCTCCCCTCGGTGAGGTACAAAGTACCAATATCGATCACTAACTTGCTAGATCTTGCAAGATCATCGCCAGATGTCCTGGTGCGCTTTGGCCTTATTTTCCTTGGGTTCCAATTTCGAGTTTTGCAGCGAAAGAGCTCATCACTGCCCCGTCTGCAATGCCGGAAGTTGCAGACGGTTCGGTGTTAAGGGCGAAGTGTGGCGGTGCGTAGGCGCTCTTCCAAGTGATCGCACAGACCTCGCGCTATTCCGACTTTAGTGACAAGTTTGCGAACTTCGAGTTCACTGGTCACCAAATGGGCCACTTGTTGGCCATCCGCACTCACTTCTTCACCACGGTTGGCTACGACGGCGCCGTGGCCTTTGCTGATGCGATCGGTGGCGATGCGAATTAACTCGTCGTGGCTCATATTTTCTTGATATTTGAAGCTAATCATATCGATTTTAGGATCCTGGGCCAAAACTAAATCGATGATCTTTTCTGCAGGAATTAGAGATAAGTTCTGTAAAGCCCCGCCACTGGGAATTTTTCCAGGAACCTTTTCGCGAGGAAGGTAGTCTGCAACGGCGGCTGAGAAGATTCCCGTTTGTGGATGAAATTCAACTAAGTTAGAAAGAACTTTATTTTTATAATCATTAAAGTCACGAATCTTTTGAGTCGGAATGTATGCAGGAGATGGAACGGCACCGGCACCGAGGATCAGGCGCACATCCGCCCCGCGTAGAACCAGTTCGCGGGCAATTTCAATTCCCAAGCGTCCACGGAAGCGGTTCGTGATGCGGCGAACGTTGTCGATGGGAGCGGGTGTACATCCCGCGGTGACCAAAATTCTTCGTCCAGCTAAGGGAGAGCGTGAGACCAATGAGCAGGTGTGGGCAACGATGACTTCGTGATCAGGTAAGTTGTGTTTACCGTAGTCGTCGCGAGGTGGGATGAGCCAAACTCCTTTTTTTGCCAGTGTCTCCAGAGATTCCTGAAGGATCGAATTGTGCAAATCTCCGTGCATCGTCGGGGCAACGAGTATTTGAGTTTCCCGCTTCTCTAAAAGTGCCAGTGCGGATGCCAGGGTCGTGGTCACGGGCGTGTCTGCAATCCCACGCCGAAATTTATTGATGGTGTTGTAGGTTGCGGGGGCCACGACGTAGGCGTCGTAAGGATGATCTTTGCTCAAATGCTCAGAGCGAGGAGATAGGTGAGTGATGACAGGCTGGGTGGCTGCCCACTCCAGAGCATCGAGAGCCACGTATTTTAGAGCTTCGCTGCTAACATAAATCGTAACTTCAGCACCTTGCCTGCGAAACGCGCGAGCCAAGAGCGGAGTTTTCATCGCGGCGATTCCACCGCAGACCAAAAGTGCGATTCGACGACCTTGTAAATGTTCACCGACCAACGGGACATCGTGGTCACCTAATGGAGAAGCACTGGGACGACCGGGCGTCCAAGGCTTCATACGCTCATCCTTGCCCCGGTTGAAGTCTCAGAGGTGAGGGACGGAGATTGAGCAGCTTGCAGGTTCTGTGCATTTAAAACGGACTCGCTGAGCGCAAGATAGTCTCGAAAATGTTGTGGCCTATTTTCTTGAAGCCAAACAAAAAAATCGTTTTCGACCTGAGCGGGTTCACTGTACCAGATGCAATTTGATCGCAAAAAATCCATGTAAAGATTGAAGACTTCGAGGGCCACGGAGGGCACCCTCTTTTTCTTCTTAAAAATTTCGTCAATGTGGGCCAAGAGGTGCCCGTGAT
>CALCCV010000714.1 GCA_937900305.1 uncultured Pseudobdellovibrionaceae bacterium
TCTGCGCCTGCGGGTCTTTTTGCGGCCTTTGAGTTTTCGGCAAAGGTCAACCAGCTCAGCGGATTCAAAGCGCTTCGGGAAGTTGCTATCCAAGCATAGGTCCAAGCCTGTTCCTTCTCAAAATCGGGAAGGGGTTCGTAGACCGGATAGGGCAACGGATCCCTCGCTTTGACCGCCATCCCGCCTTTCCAAAACTTGGTGGAAGACAGATAATCTGTTCGGTAGCTCCAATTTTGAAGCTCATCTGATTTTTCCCGGTAGAGGGAGTCTTGCTCATTCGCGATGTCATTAAAGACCTTAGCTCGGTAAAATCGAATCCCGAGAAGCATGGCTTTTTCGAAACGATCGGTGGCCATCATGAAGGCATGCACAGGCGGTAAATAGGAGTAGGCGCGCGTTGGGTTTGATCCCCAATTGAAGACCTCAAGCATGATAAAAAAGACTTCGAGTCTTTTTTGGGCTTCGAGCAATTGATTGCGACAAATTTTTTCGGCATGAAGATCGGTAGACATGGATCTTATCAGCGAAAAAGATCCAATCGCCGTGGCAAACACGATGAGCACAAAAATTAATAACGGGAGAAAAAGGCTACCGCGCTCGCGATTTCGATTCTGAGAATGGATTTTCACCGCTGCACTGCCTTTCGAGAGAGAGCCATGCTGAACGGAATTTTGTAGGTGGCGCAAGGTCTCGCAAAAATTCCATCCTTGAATTTCGGAATGAGGTCTTTGATTTTAATGGTGAGTGTAGCTTTGGCTGCGAAAGTTCCCGGACTTTCAGAAAATCTTGGTGGTGTTAAAAACCAACTGGCGATTTCATCAGGACAATAACCAGGGATGGCGACTTGCGAAGAGCCGGTGGACATGAACCAAGCGAGTTTCCTTTGCAGACAGCGAGGCCCCTCGCCAGCGAGGCTGGCCTTACAAACTAACCATTCGTGCAATTGGTGGCGAATGAAAAAAGAGCCCATCCACATTACAAAAATGCAGGTCACGACTAAGAAACTCGCCAAGACCAGGGGAAAGCTGACCAAAAATTCAGTGAGCGCTTGGCCAGCTTGCGATCGTGACGGGGGCCGGAGTTTCACTGATCCTCCCCATTCTTTTTTCGGAAAAAATCGGTCATGGTGCGAGATTTCACATCCTTGGCATCAAGTCTTTCGCGCTCAATGCCTGAGACATCGGCCCCGAGTCGCTTGGCCACTTGGGCCATGCTGAATGTGATTTGCCCTCCTAAGCGCGAGGAAACTGTAATTGCCGCAACGGCGATGAGGGCGATGAGGATGAGATACTCAGTCAGGCCTTGGCCGCGTTGATCGCTAGAGAGTTTGGACAGAAACATTGGGACCTCCATTTTTGGAGATCGCAGTGCAAAAAAAAGAATGTACGAGATGGGAGGAACGGCGAGAGGAGGGGTTTTTAGTTCAGAAACCGGATGACTGGAGCCGGAAGGACCGAACCCGGCCGGGTGCAAAATCACTTTTTCTTTTGAACTTTGCCGGCGGCTTTGGCGAGAACGGTGGCTTCTTTTTTTGCCATGCTCTTGGCTTGTTTTCGTTGAAAAACAATTTGCTCCATGATTTCGGAAGCTTCTTTTTGCAGATCGTTTTCATAGACGAATCGATAAAATCCTTCGATCTCAGGAGACTGACGGAATTTTTTCATCGAAGTGGGAATGCTTTCAGATTGGACGAAGTCGATCGAAGAACCATCTTTGGAAAGCTTTACTTTTTCAGCCACGGTTCCTCCTCAAGTTTCATTCAGGTTTGTGTTTTAATCGCCCGGGTTCGGCAGGTCAAGTCTTGAACTGCGAGTAAAGCATTGAAAAATCCCACGAATCAGGGGACATGATAGCTATGAAAATACTCGATGGCAAAGCTGTGGCGGCACATCGCCAATCTCGATTGCGGGAGCAAGCTTCTGATTTCAAAAGGAAATATGGGCGCTCCCCACGTTTGGATGTCATTCTGGTTGGAGATGATCCTGCCAGCCGAGTGTATGTGGGCAGCAAACACAAAACCTCTCAGAAGCTGGGGTTGGACTCGGCCGTGCACTTGATGGCGGCGACCTCCACGCAAAGTGAGGTTTTGGCCAAACTTGAAAGTTTAAAGGCTGACGGCGCAGTTGATGGAATCTTAGTGCAGTTGCCTTTGCCGAAGCACATTGATACGGAAGCGATCATTGCGGCGATTCCCGCCGAAAAAGATGCCGATGGACTCTCCTTGGGCTCTATGGGGGCACTGCTGCGCGGGGTGGGCCGGATTCGCCCCTGCACTCCGCAAGGCGTGATTCACATCCTTGAACATTACGAAATTTCTCTGGCAGGGAAAAGTGCTGTGGTAGTGGGTCGCAGTTTGATTGTTGGAAAACCGATGGCGCTTTTGCTTCTCGAAAACAACTGTACGGTTACGATTGCACATTCGAAAACTCCCGATGTGGTGGCGGTGACTCGGGCTGCTGAGATTGTTGTTGTGGCTGCGGGGCTGCCGCGATTTTTGGGGCGAGAAGCCTTCGCCAAGGGTTCTGTAGTGGTGGACGTTGGCATGCATAGGTTGTCGACGGGGCTTTGTGGAGATGTGAAGTTCGATGAGCTCGCGGGGCATGTGGCAGCGGCGACTCCGGTGCCGGGCGGGGTTGGGCCAATGACGATCACCACGCTTTTGGAAAATACTCTGACACTCGCGCTGGCGCGGGAGGGCGAGTGAGATGAATTCCGAACTTTTGAATCAAGTTTGGTACATGGCTTTACTGAGCGAAGAGCTGCAGGGCAAAGATTTGCACACGCAAGAAGTCTGCGGTGAGCCGGTGATTTTTTTTCGAGATGAGACAGGGCAAGTGAAAGCCCTGCGAAATATTTGTCCCCACCGCGGAATTCCACTGTCTTATGGGCGATTGGTGAATCATGAAGTTGAATGTCCTTACCACGGTTGGAAGTTCAACGGCGGCGGTGTTTGCACCGAGATTCCTTCGCTGACGAAGACGCAGAATTTGGATTGTCGAAAAATCAAAGTAAAAAATTATTTGACCCACGAACAGTATGGGCAGATTTGGATTTTCATCGGTGATCCCAATGGAAATTTTAAGACGCCACCCAAAATTCCGGCGATGAGTTTTCTGTCAGATCGGAAGAGCGTCGTGTAGGGAAAGAGTGTC
>CALCCV010000715.1 GCA_937900305.1 uncultured Pseudobdellovibrionaceae bacterium
AAGAATTCAATCGAATGACAGGGGTTTGCCCAATCAGTTCCAGTACGGATTTAACTATCCTCTTTTATTGAAAGTGATGTCGTCAGCAAGGTACTTGGAATCGAGCGAGTCAATGAGCCCGAAAATCGAGTGTGAAACGAAGGTGCCATTCAAGCGTTGGTCGCCGCGGGAGGATTATTCGCCGAAGCTATACATCTTCGATAAATCTTTGATTTATGAAATTGAAATTAAATGACTTATTGGTTAGAAAAAATGAAACTATGAAAAGGCACCTTTTTTGGCATGGGTCTTGACCCACTTATTCACTTTGAAGCGATTGCTCGGCACTGTAGCCTCAAAGCTGCTGCAACTGAACTTCATCTTTCTCGACCGGCGATAACACACTCTCTAAAGAAACTCGAGTCGGGCTTAGGTGTTTCGCTTTGCCTTCGCTCTCGTTCAGGATTTCGTCTGACTGAGGCCGGCGGTAAACTCTATCTTGTGTGTCAGGAAATTCGCGCAAGACTCCAGACCTACGAAGAATGTCTTTTGAGCGACGAGGCATTCGATAGAGTCTTGAACGTCGGAATGATCGACAATTTTCAAAATCCATATTTGGATAAGGCCATTCCTAAGTTGATAAAGACCTTTCCAAAATTAAAGCTCTCACTCCAGGTTTATGAAGCCACGGAGCTTCAGCGGCTTATTCTTGACGGTGAAGTCGATGTCGGACTTGGCATCTTTAATCTTAAGCTCGATCCAATGAGTTATCGTACTGTGGGAACCGAGACGATTGCGCATTTCATCTCGGATAGGCATCCGCTTTGGAGATCCCCAACCAATGTCAGATTAGGCCTAGGTGTAAAAACTTGGGTTGATATTATCAATCGAAATCGAAGCGCCTTAGAAAATGAGATCTTTGGCGGCACGCGATCCCAACAATACCGTTCCTATGCAAGCAATCTGAATTCGGCCCTTCTTTTGCTGCAATCGGGTCAAAGTATTGTGCCGCTCCCGACCGAATATTTAACTAGCCGAAAATTAAAGTTTAAATTTCGTTCGCTCGATCACATCTTCAAACCTTTTGCCCTGAAGCAAGAAATCGCGTTCAGGCGAGAATTTCTGAAGGGCTCGCGCGCGTGTACATTTTTCGTGGCTCAGTTTCCAGCCGTTAAGTCGGGATCTTATGATTCTAAAAAATAAGTTGCTCACTCGAGATCAAATATTGTCGCTTTTGGAAATCGTATCTTTGGCGTGGCCGATCGCCGCCATTTTTATGGGAATCAAGATCGCGACTAATTTCGCGATATCGCCATCGGCCTTCACTTGGAATACCGTCGCGGCATCTATCGGAATTTTATTGAACTTTGGCCTTCGCTCGGACTACATCAATCGCACTTCTTTTGAAAAGACCTTCCCATGGTTGGGGATTGGCACTCTGATTGTTGTCGGTGTAACTTTGATATCTCCCGGTTTAGAGGGTGTGCATCGATACATCTCAATCGGCAAATTTATTTCCAACCCTTCGGCACAGCTCTCTCCGGTCGCCTTATTTCTTGTGTATTATTTTATTCCGCGGAATTTGTATTTCGCCATTTCGCTGGCAATGGTCCTTTCGGGAATTCATTTCTTTCAACCCGATGCAGGTCAAGCCACATCATTTGGTTTTTCGGTCGTGTTCCTGTTTGCATTCGCGAGGAAATTACCACGAGCAGGTCGCACCATTGGGTGTTTTTTTCCTTTAGCGTTAGCGCTTGCGACTTGGTTGCGACCGGATCCCCTGCCATCCCTTCCGCATGTCGAAGGAATACTTCATTTATCGCTTCAATTGGATTGGCCTTGGATAGCTTTGACCTTTTTTCTGCTGATCGGTCTTTTTATTCCTTTTGGAACTCCATTCATCAAGCGAGCACGTGCAGCAGAAGATATCGTTCTTCCATTGAGTTTGTTATTTTACTTAGCCCTAACATTTGTCGTAACCGAGCTCGGAAACTATCCCGTTCCTGTCTTTGGCGCGGGATTTTCTCCAGTTTTGGGATATTACTTGGCGATCGCCGCCTCGGGATGGATGAGAACAACAGACCCTAACGATCCTTCAATGCAATAAAGCTCATTTGCCGACCGGATTTCTCGCGATCTCGTCGAAAGGACTCATAGCGTAAGTCGCTAACGGTATCACGAATGAATTTTGAAATTTGCGCGGGTAAAATTCCAGAGAGAAGCAATTGCTTTTCCATGATCGAAAGTTGGTTCCCGTTCAAAGTACGAGCAGCGGGAGATCACGCGCAGATTTTTGCCGAACGCGGCTTTTCGTGTTCGATTGGTTACAGAACTGGGAACCATACGTAGCAGCTCAAAGGGCCGTCACCTCAGGCAAGCGCCAGAGCCCCTTGGTCGCAGTCTCCCCCGGTCAGCAGTGCCAATATGTCACGAAAGTCCTTGGGACATTTCGCGTTCGCCTGCCGATGAGGATCGAAATTGAGTTCTCATCTAAAGAGCTCCAATGGCTTTTGGATGGATATGAATTTCCCGGCCATTCGGATCTTGAGAATTTCTCGAGCGAATTAATAAATGTCACTTGGATCACGGGTTGCAAACTAATTGGACATCTATGTTCTGAACAAGAAAAGGCGAAATGTTCGAGTCTCGCGGACTCTCTTCACAAAGGTATCGAATAGCTTTCTGGGTTTCTTTTAAGTCACGATCCGCTTTGATGATGAAGCCAAGTGCTGCAAGGTGAGTACCCATACGCGGATCTGACGGTGCCAGGGCTCGGTATACATTCCCAGCATAAGTCTGTTTCCAAAGCCCATATATTTTAGCATTGCCAATAAGCCAGTCTACAGCTGAACCCACCGAATACATGAAGCACTCTGGAATCTTCTTTTCCCAGAGCTTTCCATTTGCGATCGCCATAAGGTCTAAATCTCCACAAAAATTTGTTTGAGGTGCCGGAGGTGATGGCTGATAAAGTGACTGAAAGTTTGCAATATCAGTTGAGCCAAGATGCTGGAGTTTGCCGGCGAGGTTAAACGGTGGATAGCCCATCACGGTGGTGCCAGGGTTTTCAACTGTTCCCTCCCATGCACCGGCGAAGTTGTGCGTCCATCCAAGAAAATGACCCATTTCGTGATGTAAAAGCCATTTCACAAGTGGCGTAGAATCTTTTCTCCAAATCTGAGAGTATTTTGCGAGTTGCGAAAACCCACTGAGGACTTCGGTCAAAGTGGTTGGATTTTCAACGAGGGCGAGTTCAGTATCTGAACCCTCTTTGGCTTTTGACTCGTCTGCGTCGTTGTAAATATAGATGATCCCACCGAGAACATTTCCGTTGGCTGGGTCTGCAACAACTTCCGTTGTTCCATGGAAGCCAGTCCAGGTGAATCGCGCGCCTCCTCGCCATTGGATACAGAGACGATTTGTCACGAGACAATCAGGAATTTCGATCTGTGTTTTTCCCAGAAACTTATAATAGCCATATCCAAAAGCCTTGTTCCATTCTTCGAGCGTATAATGCAATACAGATAGATAACGATCCGGGAATTCAAAATTGACGATGACTTCTCTCACGTCGCTTTCAACGGCATGGTTTAAATAATATCGAGGACCCGGAAATTTTTGAATATCGAAATTAAACAGGGCTTTCAGAGAAGCGTCGCCGATCATCCGACTCCCCTCGGGGGTGATGTTAAAACCGTTCAGCAGTTGTGCTCCAACCGCGAATCTTTTATCGGGAAGATTGTCTCGCGCCGGTAGGAGAATAAGGTTACGTTTTTTTTCTGAAAAGTATAGGATGGCTCGCTCGTCGCTCATCTCAACAATTTGGAAACTGTCATTTTCGGACCCAGCTCCCCACGCGAATGGATCCAGTCTCAACGGCTCAGAAAAATCAATAGAAGATGATTTCCACTCGATGAAACCGCCTTTTTTTATATCGGCGGAATCTTTAAGAATCGGCACACGGGTCGTCGGCATCACCTCCTCTAGGCTGAGAAGCCCATCAAGACTCTGGAATTTCCATCGTTTGACAACAGTTCCAGAAATTTCGCTGCTAGAAACTTCATAAGTTAAAGACGTAACATTTTTCCAACTTGCAATTCGGGACGTTAGGGCTTTGGGCCAAGCGGCTGCATTTGATTCGGCTCTTGATACCACTGCAGTATAAAGAAAGAACACTAATGACAGAAATTGTAAACATGGCATCACAACTCCACTCAGAATGAACGTCGCCGTACTAGGTTAACAACTAAATGTCTGCAAGTGACATGCCTGCTCCTAGTGGTCCGGAAAGAAATCGGATTGTTGAAAAACTCAGTTTTCTAGAATTTTCGTCCCCCGGGCAAGTTTTGCTGTATGGAAAATGAGGGCTGACATATGCTTGAATCGCCGTCATTTTCTTTGGAGGCTCGGTAATTTCAAACCAATATGTTTTTACATTTTCGTCGAAGTCAGAATCAATTGAGACATCACCATAATATTGGAATTTCAGTGGGATGGACATTGGAAGGCTCTGGGCAGTCACTTTTGGATTTTCAGTTTCTGATTCGACAGTTCCGGGCTGCGCAGTAGGAGTCGTAGGTTCGCTATCACGGGATCCAGATGCAGTTGGCGGAATGAGCGTTTCGTTCCTCTCCATATTCCCAGAAGATTTCGAGGATCCGCTTGGTGTGCAACCGGAAAAGGAAATGCAAAAAAGGAGACTTAAAATAAAATTATTGCCCACCTTCATACATCCCCTCACGCAATCGTCGATCGAGCCACTCTATCGACCTGAAACATATACCAGCGCAGGACCTGGAATGGCCTTTTTGTTTACGCCATCGATGGCATTCAACTCACCCTTCCGAGATCTGAAGATATCGTCAGGTGAGCAAGTATCGAGAGTCCTACATGCCGAAAATGTTCATGACTCAAGCCTTGGATGTCATCAACGGGACGGTAAAGAATATGCGCGAACATCCCACCCTCAATGCGATTGCCAATGCAGACGACATGATCCAAGGCCTAGAGGACAACTTGTTGACCCTCTATGACCGACTCTACCCAACCCGCAAGATCATCCACCGACATAATGAGTTTTCAAGCTTTTTCCTATTTCGTCTGCGCGAGAGCGTAATGACGGAAATGCGGGTGATTTATAAATCCAAAAGACGTCGCATGACTGTAGACGTCGACGGAATCACAGTGCACTTGATCAAGATCCGAAATCCAAAGTCCGGCGAGTGGGATTACTTTGCTTCAAACATGCCGTTGAGGCTAGTGACCGATACCCATATTCGCAAGCTCTACAACCTGCGTTGGGAGGTTGAAAACACATTTCGCGACTTCACTCAGACGATTCGATTGGAGGAGTGGCACTCGAA